>JACQAD010000065.1 GCA_016195125.1 Magnetospirillum sp. | reverse complement strand
GTCCCAGGGCGCCAGGAACTGGCCCTTCTTGACGTTGATGGCGACGCCGGTCCGCCCGGCGGCGATCAGCAGATCGGTCTGGCGGCAGAGGAAGGCCGGAATCTGCAGCACGTCGACGGCCTTGGCGGCGATGACGCATTGCTCCTCGGTATGAACGTCGGTCAAGACCGGCAGCCCGAATTTCTCGCGGATTTCGGCGAAGATGGGCAGGGCCTTTTCCAGGCCGACGCCGCGCCGTCCCGCCAGTGAGGTGCGGTTGGCCTTATCGAAGGACGATTTGTAGATCAGCTTGATGCCGGCGGCCGCGGCGATCGCCTTCAGGGCCTCGGCGCATTCCAGGGCATGGGCCCGGCTTTCCATCTGGCACGGACCGGCGATCAGCACCAAAGGCAGATCATTGCCGATAATGACATCATCATTGACGGCAACGTGGTGGATGGTCCTGGTCATTGCGACCCCTACACCAGACGAGATTGACGAACCGCGGCGGCGATGAAGCTGGTGAACAGCGGATGCGGATCGAAGGGCTTGGATTTCAGCTCGGGATGGAACTGCACGCCCACGAACCACGGATGCTCGGGAAACTCGACGATCTCGGGCAGAACGCCATCGGGCGACATGCCGCAGAACGACATGCCGACCTTTTCCAGGGCATCCTTGTAGTCGAGATTGACCTCGTAGCGATGGCGGTGGCGCTCGCTGATCCGGTCGGTACCGTAGATTTCCCGCACCCGCGATTCGGGCTTGAGATAGCACTCATAGGCGCCGAGACGCATGGAACCGCCCATATCGCCGCCCACGTCGCGCTTTTCGGTCTGGTTGCCCTTGACCCATTCGGTCATCAGGCCGACCACCGGGGTCTCGCACGAGCCGAACTCGGTGGAACTGGCCAGCTTGATGCCCGCCAGATTGCGGGCCGCCTCGATCACCGCCATCTGCATGCCGAAGCAGATGCCGAAATAGGGCACCAGACGCTCGCGGGCGAAGCGTACCGCCTCGACCTTGCCGAAGGCGCCGCGCTCGCCGAAGCCGCCCGGCACCAGAATGCCGTGGCAGGGCTCCAGATGCTGGACCACGTCGCCCTGCTCGAAGATCTGGCTGTCGATCCAGTTGAGCTTGACCCGGACATTGTTGGCGATACCGCCGTGATGCAGGGCCTCGGCCAGCGACTTGTAGCTGTCCAGCAGGCTGATGTACTTGCCGACGATGGCGATGGTGACCTCGCCCTCGGGCTGACGGATGCGCTCGACGATGGTCGACCAGCGCTTGAGGTTCGGCATGGGCGCGTTCAGGCCGAAATGGCGGCAGACCACGGCATCCATGCCCTGTTCGTGATAGGAGATCGGCACCTGATAGATGGTGTCCACGTCCAGCGCCGGAATCACCGCATCGGGCGCCACGTTGCAGAACAGGGCGATCTTCTTGCGGTCACCCTCGGGGATCTCGCGGTCGCAGCGGCACATCAGCATGTCGGGCTGAATGCCCACCGACAGCAATTCCTTGACCGAATGCTGGGTCGGCTTGGTCTTGAGTTCACCGGCCGAGGGGATATAGGGCACCAGGGTCAGGTGCACGAACATGGTCTGCTCGCGGCCCAACTCGTTGCCAAGCTGACGGATGGCCTCCAGGAAGGGCAGGCTTTCGATATCGCCCACCGTACCGCCGATCTCGCACAGACAGAAATCCTCGTCGGTCAGATCGCTTTTGACGAATTCCTTGATGGCGTCGGTGACGTGGGGAATGACCTGGACGGTGGCGCCCAGATAGTCGCCGCGCCGTTCCTTGGCGATGACGTTGGAATAGATGCGCCCGGTGGTGATGTTGTCGCTCTTGCGCGACGGCACCCCGGTGAAGCGCTCGTAATGGCCCAGATCGAGATCGGTCTCGGCCCCGTCATCGGTGACGTAGACCTCGCCGTGCTGATAGGGGCTCATGGTGCCCGGATCGACGTTGAGATAGGGGTCGAGCTTGCGCAGCCGGACCTTGAATCCGCGCGCCTGCAGCAACGCCCCCAGAGCCGCCGAGGCCAACCCCTTGCCGAGGGAGGAAACCACGCCGCCGGTAATGAAGATGAAACGCGTCATCGGCCTTTCGCCCTCGCTTCTCGGTTCCCCAAACCCGAACCGGCCTTAAGGCCCGGCCGGATCGCCCCCAAATACAATCTATCGATCAGCCTAGCGCGACATCGGCGCGCTGGGACCGGCCGGCTCGGCCGGAGCCGCAGGCGCCGGAGTGGCGGTAACGTCGTTCAGCTTTTCGAACGGTGAATTGCCGCCGCTCCGCGCATTGGCCATCAGGGCCAGGGCCAGACTGGTGATGAAGAACGCCGTCGCCAGAATGCCGGTGGTCCTGGTCAGCAGGTTACCGGCGGCCCGGCCGCTCATCAATCCGCCACCACCGCCGCCACCGCCGATGCCCAGGGCCCCGCCTTCGCTCCGCTGCAGCAGGATCACGCCCACCAGCGAAATGGCGAGGATCAGGTGAATGACAAGGATGATGGGAAAAACGTCCATGAATGAACCACCGGAAAATTGGCCGCCCGACAGCGGCCCCCGTTTGGGGACCGACATCGGGCCGGGGTATTTGTTGCAGGCGTTTTTAGACCCGGCGCGGCAGGAAGGCTAGTGCAAAGTTCCTCATCCGCGCTGATATTTATGTCCCTCAATCGCCGGTCGCCGGACTTGGGTCCGCCTGGGCTTGCGCCATTGAAGCGGCGGCCCGCCTGGCGCCTGCCGCGGGGCGGACGGATGGTCCATCCGCCCCTTGGAAGCCCCGGTTCAACACGCCTCGGCGATGGCCCAGAAATCGGCGACCTTGAGCGCCGCGCCGCCGATCAGACCGCCGTCGACGTCGGGCAGGGCCAGCAATTCCCTGGCATTGTCGGGCTTCATGGAACCGCCATAGAGGATCCGCATCTTGCCCGCCTGCTCCGCCCCGATCATCTTGGCCAGCTCGGCGCGGATGGCGGCGTGCACTTCCTGGGCCTGGGCCGGAGTGGCGACCCGGCCGGTGCCGATGGCCCAAACCGGCTCATAGGCGATGACGGTGTTGGCGGCATTGGCGCCCTCGGGCAGCGAGCCGTTCAGCTGCGAACGGTTGACCTCGATGGTCTGGCCGGCATCGCGCTGGGCCAGGGTCTCGCCGATGCAGACGATGGCGATCAGCCCGGCGGACAGGGCGGCGGCGGCCTTGGCCCACATTATCGGTCTCGGCATGGTCGGTGCGACGCTCGGAATGGCCGACAATGGCGTATTTGCAGCCCAGATCGGCCAGCATGACGGGCGAGGTGTCGCCGGTATGGGCGCCCGAGGTCTTGGCATGGCAATCCCATCGGCCACCGGGGCGATCAGGGGGAAGGGCGGACAGACCAGCATGTCGCAGGCGGGCGAGGCCCCGGCCAGCTTCTCGGCGATGCCCTTGGCCAGGGCGATGCCGTCGGCCCGCAGGCCATTCATCTTCCAGTTACCGGCGATCAGCTTGCGACGGGTGGTCATGGTGGTGTCTCCCCTCACCTATGGAATCCATAGCGGGCGATATAGCATTACGAGGCGTGCGGCTACAGGGGAAAAGCGGCAGAAGCCTCAAGCCGGCTTGGCGAAGGTGCAAAAGAAGCCGGCGGCTCCCCGGTGGTTGTCGATCTCGATCAAGACCTCGGAAAATCCATAACTGGCGGCCACACCACGAAGGTAGCGGCGGCTGTGGCAATACTCGCCCTCGCGCACCACACCGATGTCCATGTCGTCGGCGGTCGGATCGACCGAAAACGCAAAGATACCGCCAGGAGCAAGGCAGCGAGAGACCTGGGCGAAGATCGG
The DNA here is from genome assembly GCA_016195125.1 of Magnetospirillum sp. Lineage (GTDB taxonomy): Bacteria > Pseudomonadota > Alphaproteobacteria > Rhodospirillales > Magnetospirillaceae > Phaeospirillum. The sequence goes on along the minus strand of JACQAD010000065.1, from coordinate 1,692 downwards.
CTTGAGGTCCGGCAGGAAATAAAGAACCGATGCCGCCAGGACGGCAGCGAAAGACTCCTCCAGCCCCTCCAGCACCGCGACCAGATCGCCCAGATGCAAAGCCTGATATCTCCCCGTCGCTTCCGCCTTGCGCAGCATATCCGGTGACAGGTCGATGCCCACCAGCCGCTCCGTCCTGGTCTTCAGATTTCCGGCAAGCATCCCGCTGCCGCAGCCCAGTTCCAGAATGGAGCTGAATTCACGGCCGGGCTGCGCTCTCTCCACATGTTCGAGAAGCCTCCTGGTAAAGGAGCCGTGCAGGGAATTGTCGTCATAGGACGGTGCCAGGGCGGCGTATTCCGCAACCAAATCTCGCCCCCGTTCTTGCCCATCCCATGGCCTCGCCAGATGCCGGAACGACGACACGGCTTCTTCGCCGCGCCCCATTTGAACGAGCGCTGCCGAGCGATTGTGCCAAAGCTCGAAAGAATCAGGCACGATGGCAAGGGCCCGGTCCAGCAGGTTCAGCGACTTCTCCAACTGCGCCATCTGCAGGCAGGCATAGGCCCAAATCCCGAGCAGTTCGGGGTCATCGCCGATATGCGGCCAGGCAACATCACAGACATGAACGATATCGGGAATGCGCCGCAATTCCCGCAACAGCTTGACGAAATCGACAACATTACGGGCGGAGCACTCCCGTTGGGCCGCCATCTGCATGAACGGCAGCGCCCCATCCAGATCGCCGCTATTGACGAGCGTCACCCCCAAGGCGCGCATGATCCCGACATCGTCCGGGGCGTGGGCGTGAAGCTGCCGCAGAATTCCGCTGGCCTGATCGTGGTCGCCCTGCGCTGCCAGCCCCGCCGCCAGCCTGAACGCCTCTTCAACCGACATGGTCGCCGTTTTCACCATGACGCCCTCTCGCCGATTAGCAATATACCGCGCGATGCTAACAACACTTGGGCCGCCGGCAATTGGAAAAGCCCTGAATGGCGTAACAGCAGACAATTTAAGGCGCCATGCCAGTCCGTCCGTCGCTCCGATTTCTTTCCGTCATCCCGAGCGAAGTCGAGGGATTTGCGTCCGGCGCGGCGATAGCGGCGTCGATTCGTCGGATCAGGGGGGAGATGAATGCCCCTGGCCGGGGTGCAGGGGCCCGGAGGCCCCTGCGTTCCGTCGGTCTCAGACCAGCGGATTCTTGGCCAGATAGACGGCCCGCTTCTTGAGCGAGCACGAGAACGACAGCATGAAGCGCAGCGCTTCCTGGGTTTCCTTCTGCGACAGCATGCGCATGGTGCCGATGAAGCCCCCTCCGCCGCCCGGGATGTTGCAGGAATCGATGGCGTCTTCCATGGCGCCCTTGGCCTCGTGGGCCAGGGTTGCCAGGTCTTCGGTGCCAAGGTTGTTGGCCATGTGCTCGATGAAGGCGAAGGCGCGGTCCACCATGGAATCGGTGGCCGCCGAACGCATGGCGTGGATCATGAACATGGCATCGATCAGAGTCTGCAACGCACCGGTGCGCTGCAGGGTGCCGACCGCATCGAGCAGGGAGATCAAGCCGTCCTTGACGTCGGGCTCGTTCAGCTTGTCCACCACTTCCAGCGCATTGCCGGCGGTGGCGGTGACCCGCTCGACCATTGAATCCGACAGGGCGTCGCGCAGCCCCTGGGCCATGCGGGCCATTTCGTTGGGCATATCGTTCATGACGCC
>JACQAD010000100.1 GCA_016195125.1 Magnetospirillum sp. | reverse complement strand
TCGGGCGCCTTGTCGGCCGTGGCTTCGGCGTTGGCGGGCTGCGCCGATTGCGGAGCGTTGCCGGGGGTGCCGCCGGTCGGGGGGGCAAAGCTCACCGGCTGGCCGAGGGAGTGATCCTCGGGCTTGAATTCGGCATCGGGCTTGGCGAGGTCGGGCAATTCCCGCACGTTCAGGGGGGCGGCGCCGCCGGCATTGACCGACACCGTCGCGCCATCAAGATTGACCCCCAACGGAGTGCTGTCGAGCTCGGGCGGCGAGATTGCGGAATCCTTGGCGTTGTCGATGGCGACGTCCAGGCCCGGATTGATCCCGCCGCTGACTCCGCCCAGGTTCTGTACCTGGGGATTGCCGGTGGACCCCTGCTGCACGTTGGCGAGATTGCCTAATTGGGTATCGCTGACGTCGGCCGACCGAACCACATTGAGGCGGGCATCGCCCAGGGATTGGTTCTCGACGTTGTTCTGGACCGTCAAATCGTCCAGGGCCTGCTGAGCATTCTCGCTCTTGGCGTCGGTGTTGCCCAGGGGGGCTTCGTTGTGGGTGGACGGTTCGGCCATTGCTCAGCTCCGAGACAAAAAAAAGCCCCGGCCTCAAAGAGGTCCAGGGATTGATAGGCATATTGATGTAATGCTATTCGTCCAGAGTCAACTGTAAATGGACTAGGGGGGTATATTACCGTTCCGCAAGCGGAGCAGGGCCATACCATTGTCATGGTGGCTTCGGAAAATCACCGTAGCCGACGGATCGTCATTGGGTCATGTTTGACCGAGTGCATTCCTATCCGGTGGCGAGGATGAATCTCAAGCAACTGGAATACTTCGTTCGTGTCGCCGAACTGGGCAGCTTTAGCAAGGCCGCCATGATCATCAACATCGCCCAGCCGGCCTTGTCACGGCAGGTGCGGTTGCTGGAAAGCGATCTCCATGTCTCGCTGCTGACCCGAACCGGCCGGGGTGTCGTGCTGACCGAGGTGGGGCAGCGCCTGTTCGATCACAGTGTCGGCATCCTGCAATTGGTGGCCCGGGCCGCCGAGGATATCCAGGCCGTCAGGGACGAGCCCGCCGGCCGTATCGTCATCGGCCTGCCGCCCAGTATCAGCCGACGCCTGACCCTGCCGCTGGTTGAGGCCTTTCGCACCCATCTGCCCAAGGCGAGGCTGGCCATCGTCGAAGGATTGTCCTCGCATCTGAGCGAATGGATCGCCACCGGGCGGGTCGATCTGGGGCTGGTCCACAACCCCGAGCCCAACCCGGCCCTCGAGGTGACGCCGGTGCTGGACGAGGCCCTGGGTCTGATCAGCCCGGTGCCGGCGGGTCAAAGCGTCAAGCCCGCCTCCCTGCCTCTGGCCGAGTTGGTGAATTATCCGTTGATCCTGCCCGAGCGGACTCATGCCATGCGCAAACTGCTGGAGACTCAGGCGGCTTTCGCCGATCTCAAGCTGAACGTGGTGCTGGAAGTATCCAGCGTCTCCTCGATCCTCGATCTGGTGGCCGCCGGCTATGGCCATGCGGTTCTGACCGAAGCCGCCCTGGCCGCTTCGGGCCGGCCCGACGCCTTTGCGCTTCGCCCCCTGGTCAAGCCCGGCCTGACCAGCACTCTGTTCCTGGCCCAATCGGCGCAAAAGCCCATCACGCCCCTGGGGCGCCGCGTCCTGCGCCTGCTGCGCGATCTGGTGGCCGAGACCGGCGACGGTTCCTCCCATAGCAAAGTGCGATAGCTGTTAGTTTCGGTGGGGGGCTTGGTGGGACGCGGCGAATTGACCAAGATGATCCGGTCAAGAGTTCGGAGCCCCAGATGCAGACCCCCATACCCTGCCTGTTCATGCGTGGCGGCACATCGCGAGGGCCGTTTTTTCTCGATTCCGATCTTCCCGCCGAGACTGCCCTGCGCGACCGGGTGCTGCTGGCCGTCATGGGCTCGCCCGATAAGCGCCAGATCGACGGTCTCGGCGGCGCCCATCCCCTGACCAGCAAGGTGGGAATCGTCCGCAAGAGCGCCGTTGCCGGCGTCGATCTCGACTTCCTGTTCGCCCAATTGCAGCCCGACAAGGATGTGGTCGATACCACGCCCAATTGCGGCAACATGCTGGCCGCCGTCGTGCCCTTTGCCCTGGAGCGCGGCCTGGTCGCCGCCCAGGGCGAGACCACGACGCTTCGGGTGCTGACGCTCAACACCGACATGCAATGCGACATCACCATCCGTACCCCCGGCGGCCATGTGGAGTACGAGGGCGAGGCCCGCATCGACGGGGTGCCCGGCACCTCCTCGCCCATCTCCATCAATTTTCTCGATACCGCCGGCTCGGTTTGTTCCGGCCTGCTGCCCACCGGCAAGGTCAGGGACGAGATCGACGGAATGGCGGTGACCTGTATCGACAACGGCATGCCCATGGTGCTGTTCCGCGCCGCCGATATGGGCCGGACGGGGCGTGAGAGCGTGGCCGAATTGAACGGCGACGTCGAACTCAAGGCCCGGATCGAAGCCCTGCGCCTCAAGGCCGGGCCGTTGATGGGCCTGGGAGACGTGAGCGCCAAGAGTTATCCCAAGATGTGCCTGCTGGCGGCGCCCGCCGAGGGCGGCAGCATCGGTACGCGTTGCTTTATTCCCCATGTTTGCCACGACGCCATCGGAGTGCTGGCGGCGGTGACCGTGGCCACCGGCTGCGTGCTCGAAGGTTCGGTGGCCGACGGGCTGGCGGTGATGCCCGACGGTCTGGTCAAGACGGTCGCCGTCGAGCATCCCACCGGCGAATTCAGCGTCGAGCTGGAGCTTGATCCCGCCGATCCGCAGAAGGTTATCCGGGCCGCCCTGCTGCGCACGGCGCGGCTGCTGATGAAGGGCGAGGTGATGGTTCCCGCCTCCGTTTGGGAAGGAAAGTCCTCATGATCATCGACATCCATGGCCATTACACCACCGCTCCCAAGGCGCTGGAAGAGTGGCGCAACCGCCAGATCGCCGGGCTCAAGGATCCGTCCCAGATGCCCAGGGTGGCCGATCTCAAGATCAGCGACGACGAATTGCGCGAGTCCATCGTCGCCAATCAGCTGGCCAAGATGAAGGAGCGGGGTTCGGACCTGACCATCTTCTCGCCGCGGGCCAGCTTCATGGCCCACCATATCGGCGATTTTCAGACCTCGTCGACCTGGGCTTCCATCTGCAACGAGCTGTGCGCCCGTGTCGCCGGCCTGTTCCCCGATCATTTCATCGGCGCGGCCATGCTGCCGCAATCGCCGGGGGTCGACCCCAAGACCTGCGTCGCCGAGATCGACAAATGCGTCGGCGAGTATGGCTTCGTGGCCATCAACCTCAATCCCGATCCCTCGGGCGGCCATTGGACCTCGCCGCCGCTGTCCGACCGCCACTGGTATCCCATCTACGAAAAGATGGTGGAGCATGAATTGCCGGCCATGATCCATGTGTCGACCTCGTGCAATTCCTGCTTCCACACCACCGGCGCCCATTACCTGAATGCCGACACCACCGCGTTCATGCAATGCCTGACCTCGGACCTGTTCAAGGACTTCCCCAGCCTGAAGTTCATCATTCCCCATGGCGGCGGCGCGGTGCCCTATCACTGGGGCCGCTTCCGGGGGCTGGCCCAGGAATTGAAGAAGCCGCTGCTCAAGGATCATCTTCTCAACAACATCTTCTTCGACACCTGCGTCTATCACCAGCCCGGCATCGACCTGCTGACCAAGGTGATCCCGGTGGACAACATCCTGTTCGCCTCCGAGATGATCGGGGCGGTGAGGGGCATCGATCCCGAGACCGGGTTCTATTACGACGACACCAAGCGCTACATCGAATCGACCCTGAACCTGAGCCCCGAAGACCGCTTCAAGGTCTACGAGGGCAATGCGCGACGGGTCTATCCGCGTCTGGACGCGGCGCTGAAGGCGAAGGGCAAGTAACCGACACGCCGAAGGCGAGGAGGCAAGGGCCAAGGCCCGCCGCGCCTTATGGTGCGTGAGCCAAGCGAAGCGCCCGGCGTTTGGGGGCAATACGGCAAGCCGAGACATCGGCTTGCCGGCACGGAGAAGAAGAGCATGAACAATCTTGGAATCGTCAAGCGCAACATCGTCCGCGCCGACCGGGCCGCCGTCGACCGGCTGTCCAAGTTCGGAATCGCCACCATCCACGAGGCCATGGGCCGGGTCGGCCTGATGAAGCCCTATATGCGCCCCATCTATACCGGCGCCCATGTCTGCGGCACGGCGGTGACGGTGCTGCTGCATCCCGGCGACAATTGGATGATGCATGTGGCGGCCGAGCAATTGCAGGAGGGCGACGTGGTGGTGGCCGCCGTCACGGCGGATTGTACCGACGGTTTCTTCGGCGACCTGCTGGCCACCTCGTTCAGGGCGCGGGGCGCCAGGGGTCTGATCATCGATGCCGGGGTGCGCGACGTGAAGGATCTGACCGAGATGCGGTTTCCGGTGTTCTCCAAGGCCATCAGCGCCAAGGGCACCATCAAGGCCACCCTGGGCAGCGTCAACATTCCGGTGGTCTGCGCCGGTGCCGTGATCAATCCCGGCGACGTGGTGATCGGAGACGATGACGGCGTGGTGGTGGTGCCCGCACACCTCGCCGCCCAGGTGGCCGATGCCGCCCAGGCCCGCGAGGATAACGAGACGGCAAAGCGCCGGCGTCTGGCGGCCGGGGAACTGGGACTGGACATGTATTCCATGCGCGACGCCCTGGCCAAGGCCGGGCTGAAATACGTGGATTGAGCCCATGAGCCTGTCCACCGATCCCCGTTCCTGGACTATCGGCCTCGTCGGCTACGGCGAGGTGGGGCGCATCCTGGCCGAGGATCTGCGGGCCTTGGGCGTGGAGCATGTGCTGGCCTACGACATCAAGGACGAGGCCGGGCTGCGCGCCCATGCCGCTCAATACGGAATCCGCCTGGCCGCCGGCCATGCCGAGCTGGCGGCCGGAGCCGATCTGGTGATCTCGGCCGTAACCGCCAGTCAGGCGGTGCCGGTGGCGGAATCCTGCGCGCCGGGGCTGCGGCCGGGCACCTGGGTGCTGGATCTCAACTCGGCCTCGCCCGGTGCCAAGATCGCCGCCGCCCAATTGGTGGAGGGGGCGGGGGGGCGCTTCGTCGAGGGCGCGGTGATGACCTCGGTACCGCCCTACCGCATTCGGGTGCCCATGCTGCTGGGTGGTCCCCATGCCGAGGGACTGGCCCCGGCGCTCGACGCCCTGGGCTTCGAGGCCAAGGGGGCCAGCGTCGAACTGGGCGTGGCCTCGGCCACCAAGATGTGCCGCAGCGTCATGATCAAGGGCCTGGAGGCCATGGTCATCGAAAGCTTCACCGCCGCGCGGGCCTATGGCGTCGAGGAGGCGGTGCTGGCCTCCCTGGCCGAGACCTATCCCGGCATGGATTGGGAAAATCTGGGCGCCTATTTCTTCCAGCGGGTCATCAGGCATGGCCGCCGTCGCGCCGAGGAAATGCGCGAAGTGGCCCAGACGGTGCGCGAGATCGGCCTGGAGCCCTGGTCGGCCCAGGGCACCGCCGAGCGTCAGGCCTGGGTCGCCGATCTGGCCGATCAGGGCCGGTTCGGAGCCAAGGATGGGGCGGAATTTGCCAAGAGCGCCGATTGGCGGGTGGAGGCCGATCGTATCCTCGCCAAAGTCAAACCCAAGGCCAAAGTCAAACCCAAGGAATGATGAGCATGGATTTCCAGAAGACTCCCGGCTGGCTCGATTGGTATGCCGGCCCGTCCAAGCCCAGCTTCACCCTGCCGCCGGGCGCCGTCGATGCTCATTGCCACGTTTTCGGCCCCGGTGCCGAATTCCCCTTTGCGCCCGAGCGCAAATACACTCCCTGCGACGCCTCCAAGCAGCAGCTTTACGCGCTGCGGGATCATCTGGGCTTCACCCGCAATGTGGTGGTCAAGGCCACCTGCCACGGCGCCGACAACCGCGCCATGGTCGATGCCCTGATCCATTCCGGTGGCAAGGCCCGCGGCATCGCCACGGTGAAGCGTTCCATCAGCGATGCCGAATTGCAGGCCCTGCACGCGGCCGGGGTGCGCGGCGTACGCTTCAACTTCGTCAAGCGCCTGGTGGATTTTACCCCCAAGGACGAGCTGATGGAGATCGCCGCCCGCATCGCGCCGTTGGGCTGGCATGTGGTGATTTATTTCGAGGCGGTGGACCTGCCCGAGCTGTGGGATTTCTTCACCGCCCTGCCCACCACCGTCGTCGTCGATCATATGGGCCGCCCCGACGTGACCAAGCCGGTGGACGGGCCGGAATTCGAGCTGTTCGTCAAGTTCATGCGCGACTACCCCAATGTCTGGAGCAAGGTCAGCTGCCCCGAGCGCCTGTCGTACACCGGTCCCCAGGCCTTGAACGGCGAGCGGGCGGCCTATGCCGACGTGGTGCCCTTTGCCAGGGCCATCGTCGAGACCTTCCCCGACCGGGTGTTGTGGGGAACCGACTGGCCGCATCCCAATCTGAAGGGCCACATGCCCGATGATGGCCTGCTGGTGGATTTCATCCCCCACATCGCCCCCACGCCCGAACTGCAAAAGAAGCTGCTGGTGGACAATCCCATGCGGCTCTACTGGCCCGAAGAAAGGATCTGAACGTCATGAGCAAGCCCATCAAGGTCGCCCTGGTCGGCGCCGGCGCCTTCGGCATCAAGCATCTGGACGCCATGGCCCTGATCGACGGTGTCGAGGTGGTGTCCCTGGTCAGCCGGGCCGAGGACAATCCCGAAGCCGTCGCCGCCAGGTACGGCATCGCTCATGTGGCCTATGAATTGGCGGAGACCCTGGCGCTGAAGGAGGTGGACGCCGTGCTGCTGTGCACGCCCACCCAGCTTCACGCCGCCCAGGCGATGGCCTGTCTCCGGGCGGGCAAGCATGTGATGGTGGAAATCCCCATGGCCGATAATCTGGCCGATGCCGAGGCCCTGGTGGAGCTGCAGAAGAAGACCGGGCTGGTGGCCATGTGCGGCCATACAAGGCGCTTCAATCCCAGCCACCAATGGGTCCACCACAAGATCACCGGGGGCGGCTTCAACATCCAGCAGATGGACGTGCAGACCTATTTCTTCCGGCGCACCAACATCAACGCCCTGGGCCAGCCGCGCTGCTGGACCGACCATCTGCTGTGGCACCACGCCGCCCATACCGTCGATCTGTTCGTCTACCAATCCGGTGGCGAGATCGTGGCTGCCAATGCGCTGCAAGGGCCGATCCACCCCGAATTGGGCATCGCCATGGACCTGTCCATCCAGCTGAAGGCCAGCACCGGCGCCATCTGCACCCTGTCGCTGTCCTTCAACAATGAGGGGCCGCTGGGGACGTTCTTCCGCTATATCGGCGATACCGGTACCTATATCGCCCGCTACGACGACCTCTTCGACGGCAAGGACCAGCCCATCGACGTCACCAAGGTCGACGTGTCCATGAACGGCATCGAGCTGCAGGACCGCGAATTCTTCGCCGCCATTCGCGAGGGCCGCGAGCCCAATGGCAGCGTCGCCCAGGTTCTGCCCTGCTATCGCACCCTGCACCGGCTGGAGCAGCAGCTGGCCAAGGGTCTCTGAGAGATGGACAAGCGCGGAATCGGCCCGTTCACGGTCTCGGCCCTTGCCTTGGGCTGCATGAATCTCAGCCACGCCTACGGCACGCCGCCCGGCCCCGAAGTGGCCAGGGCGCTGATCCGGCGTGCCCTGGATCACGGAATCGATTTCTTCGACACCGCCGCCCTCTATGGTTTCGGGGCCAATGAGAGTCTGATCGGGCCGATCCTCAAGCCCCATCGCTCGCAGATCGTCCTGGCCAGCAAATGCGGCATGACCGGCATCGACGGCAAGCGGGTCATCGACGGCCGGCCCGAGACCATCAAGCGCACCTGCGAGGACAGCCTGAGCCGGCTGGGAACCGAGGTCATCGACCTCTATTACCTGCATCGCTGGGACAAGCAGGTGCCCATCGAGGACAGTGTCGGCGCCCTGGCCGATCTGGTGGCGGCCGGCAAGATCAGGACCATCGGCCTGTCCGAGGTCTCGGCCGCGACCCTGCGGCGGGCCCATGCGGTCCACGCGATCACGGCAGTGCAGAGTGAATATTCCCTGTGGACCCGCAATCCCGAGATCGCGGTGCTGGAGGCCTGCCGGGAACTGGGGGTGGCCTTCGTCGCCTTCAGTCCCCTGGCGCGGGCCTTTCTCACCGGGACGCTGACCGATCCCGAGACGCAGCTGGAGGCCAAGGATATCCGCCGCCAGATGCCCCGGTTCGAGTCCGTCCATTACGCCCGCAATCTGGCGCTGCTCGACGGGTACAAACGCCTCGCCGCCGAAGCCGGGTGCACTCCGGCGCAATTGGCCCTGGCCTGGCTGCTGGCCAAGGGCGACGGCATCATCCCGCTGTTCGGCACCAAATCTCGGGATCACCTCGACGAGAACGTCGCCAGCGCCTCGGTTCGGCTCGATCAGAGCCAGATGGAGCGTCTGGATAGCCTCATCAACGAGAAAACCGTGGCTGGAGGTCGTTACAACGCGGCCAACCAGCTCGAAATCGACACCGAAACATTCAAAAACGAAGCTTAGAGAGGATACTCATGTCGACCACCAGGCAAAAACGGGTCATACCCGGCACGACGATTTTCGACGGCGATCAGGCCCGCAAGGGCTATGCCCTCAACAAGATGTGCTTCTCCTTCAACTCCGCCGACAACCGCGCCGAGTTCCTGAAGGACAAGGAAGGCTATTGCGCCAAGTTCCACCTGACCCCCGAACAGACCGAAGCGGTCCTCAGCCTCAATGTGCTGAAGATGATCGCCGCCGGCGGCAACGCCTATTTTCTGGCCAAGCTGGGCGGCATCTTCGGACTGGACATGCAGGATATCGGCGCCCAGCAGACCGGAATGACCAAGGAGGCCTTCAAGGCCAAGCTCGTTGAAGCGGGGAAGAACTGACATGGCCAAGATCGTCGGCGGAATCAACGTCACCCACGTGCCCTATATCGGACGCGCCATCGCCAACAACCTGCAGCAAGACGAGTATTGGAAGCCGTTCTTCGACGGCTTCCCGCCGATCCACGACTGGCTGGCCAAGGTCAAGCCCGATGTGGCGGTGGTGATCTATAACGACCACGGGCTCAACTTCTTCCTCGACAAGATGCCGACCTTTTCGGTCGGTGCGGCGCCGGAATACCAGAACGCCGATGAAGGTTGGGGGATTCCCACCCTGCCGCCCTACAAGGGCGATCTGGACCTGTCCTGGCACATGATCGAATCCCTGATCGAGGCGGAATTCGACATCACCACCTGTCAGGAAATGCTGGTGGACCACGCCTTCACCCTGCCATTGGAATTGCTGTGGCCCAACCAGAAGCAATGCCCGATGCGAACCGTTCCGGTCTGCGTCAACACCGTCCAATTCCCCCTGCCCACGGCGGCGCGCTGCTTCAATTTCGGCCGGGCCATCGGCAAGGCGATCGAAAGCTGGGAGAGCGATGCCCGCGTCGTGGTGATCGGCACCGGCGGCCTGTCCCATCAGCTGGACGGCCAGCGGGCCGGCTTCATCAACAAGGAATTCGACCTGATGTTCATGGAAAAGCTGGTCAACGACCCGTTATGGGTGACTCGCTATTCCGTGCCCGATCTGGTGGAACTGACCGGGACTCAAGGGGTGGAATTGTTGAACTGGCTGACCATGCGCGGCACGCTTCCCGGTGATGTCAGCCTGATTCACTCCAATTACCATATTCCGATTTCCAACACCGCCGCCGGCTTGATGGCCATGGCGGCCGAGTAATCGAACTCCGGCAGGAGGGGGGAGGCTTGCCGCTCCCCCCGGGCCGGACTATCTAACCGCAGCATGATCCGACTGCGAGCCGCCCTCCCGGCGGCTCCAGAGGGGATGGCTGTGTCCGCAACGCCGGTCCAAGAGCAATACCAAGGAATGACGGGCACCCCTTCAGGACGAATGGAAATGAACCAGGATAAGCCTTTGAACGTTCAGACCTTCCTCAATGAAAGCCGATTCTCCTTCTATCAATGGATCGTTTTCGCCCTGTGTTTCTTCGTGGTGCTGCTGGACGGGTTCGATACCGCCGCCATCGGCTATATCGCGCCGTCGCTGCTGAAGGAGTGGGGCATCACCCGCCCGGCCCTTGGGCCGGTACTGTCGGCCGCTTTGTTCGGCCTGGCCGCCGGCGCGCTGCTGGCCGGCCCCCTGGCCGACCGTTTCGGCCGCAAGATGGTGCTGATCGAGGCGACCTTGCTGTTCGCCATCGCCAGCTTCGCCTCGTCTTACGCCACCAGCCTGGAGATGCTGACGGTCATGCGCTTCGTCACCGGCATAGGCCTGGGTGCGGCCATGCCCAATGCCATCACCCTGATGAGCGAGTATTGCCCCGACGGCCGCCGCTCGCTGCTGACCAACGCCATGTTCTCGGGCTTTCCCCTGGGGGCGGCCTGCGGCGGCTTTCTGGCGGCTTGGATGATTCCGTTATGGGGCTGGCGCAGCGTGCTGATCCTGGGCGGTCTGGCGCCGCTGGTCCTGGTCATGGTGATGTTCTGGTTCCTGCCCGAATCGGTGCGTTACATGGTGGCCAAGCAGCTGCCGGTCGACCGCATCAGGGCGGTCTTGTCGCGCATCTCCAAGACCGCCGCCGAGGCCGGTTCCTTCGTCATGACGGAGCTTGCCCCCAAGTCCAGCGCCAAGAGCGGCCTCGGAGTGGTGCTGTCGCGTCCCTACATCGTCGGCTCGGTCATGATGTGGATGGCCTATTTCATGGGTCTGGTCATCTTCTACGGCCTGATCAACTGGATGCCGCTGCTGCTCAAGGATGCCGGTCTCGAACCCCAGAAGGCCACCCTGATCTCGGCGCTGTTTCCGCTGGGAGGTGTGGGCGCCATCTTCTTCGGCTGGCTGATGGATCGCGGCAATGCCAACCGGGTGATCGCCGTTGGCTATGTTCTGACCGCCGGCGCGGTCTACGCCATCGGTCAGGCCGCGGGGAATGTCGGCCTATTGGTGGTGCTGGTCATGGTCGCGGGCACCTTGATGAACACGGCCCAATCCTCCATGCCGGCCCTGGCCGCCGGCTTCTATCCGACCCAGGGACGCGCCACCGGCGTTGCCTGGATGCTGGGAGTCGGACGGTTCGGCGGCATTGTCGGCTCCATGCTGGTGGCGGAATTCGCCCGTCGGCAACTGACCTTCACGGAAGTGTTCAGCCTCATCGCCATCCCCGGTCTTCTGGCTGCCGCCGGCTTGATCATCAAGCAGGTGGCGCACCCGGAAACCGCCCAGGAGCACCTGATCGCGACGGAAGAAATCCATGATCACAAGCAGGAGGCCGAACTGGGCGGTCATTGAGCCCAGACGGCAACCATAAGTGGAGCGGCCGTCCAATCAGGGCGGCCGTTTCCATTTGCGGAAAGTGATTGTGTGTTATTGTGCGTAATTTACTGACGTGGCGTAAAATATAGCAATTTCTGAGCTCATACCTTTCTGCGATACCCCTCGGCGCGCCCCCATGCTAAAATATTCGCGGTTGTAGAATTAGGAGGTTGGTAGGGGAGGGCCGGGTGGCCCAGGCCGCCTGATTTGCCTTCGTTCCCGAGCCGATCCCATCTTGCGCCGTGCCTGCGGCGCGCTCCGGAGGGGAGTCCGCGGATGCAACGATCTTTGCTCATTCAACCGGCCAAGTGCACCGGCTGCCGCCAGTGCGAGATGGCATGCTCCTTCGAGAAGGAGCGCAGCTTCAATCCCGCCAAGTCGCGCATCCGCATCTTCGACCTTCATGCCGAGGGGCGGTTCGTGCCCTATACCTGCACCCAATGCAGTCAGGCCTGGTGCCTGACGGCCTGTCCGGTGGATGCCATCCGCATCGACGGGGTGACCAGCGCCAAGATCGTGCATGACACCGTATGCGTGGGCTGCAAGGTCTGCACCATCGCCTGCCCGTTCGGCACCATCAATTACAATGCCGACAGCGGCAAGGTGGTGAAGTGTGACCTGTGCGGCGGCGATCCCGCCTGCGCCAAGGCCTGCCCCACCGGCGCCATTACCTACGTGGACGCCGAGCAGACCGGCTACGACAAGATGCGCGCCTGGGCGGTCAAGACCGATACCCAGCCGCAGACCCACGCTTGAACGGAAGGGCCACGTCATGAGCTGGACTGGCAAGTTTCTCCGCATCGATCTCGGCGCCGGCACCATCAAGACCGAGGCGCTCAACCGCGACTGGGCACGCCAATATCTGGGCCAGCGCGGGTTGGCCACCAAGTATTTCGCCGAGGAGGTGGACCCCCGGGTCGATCCCCTGTCGCCCGACAATAAGCTGATCTTCACCACCGGCCCGCTGACCGG
>JACQAD010000099.1 GCA_016195125.1 Magnetospirillum sp. | reverse complement strand
GCCAACGGCCATCTGCTGTGGGGATTGCTGGTCCTGGTTGCCGCCAAACTGGTGGCCACCGCCTTGTTCGCCCGCCTGTATACCCTGTGCCAGCCAGCCCTGATGACGGTGCCGTGGTTCGTACGCCTGCACGATTGGCTGACGCGGGCCAAGCTCTGGGCCCATTCCAAGCTGGAGAATTGGGGTCCGTGGCGCATGGCCCGACGCCTGATGGGGCGCCTGCGCGCCCGGATGCGGCGATGGAGCGCCGCCCTGGGCTGGTGAGTTACTCGATCAGCCCGCGCCGGATGGCATAGGCGGCCAGTTCGGCGGAATTATGCAGGTCGAGTTTCTGCATGATCTTGGTGCGGTGGGTTTCCACCGTCTTGATGGCAATGCCGAGATCGTCGGCGATCTCACGATTCTTAAGGCCACGGGCGATGAGCTGGAGAACTTCGCGTTCGCGCGCGGTCAGGCATAGCCATCGGCGCCGGCCGCCAGAGCCTCGGCCACACGGCGTTCGCAATTGGCGACGGTCAGGACCAGGACACGGACCTGCGGCGCGACCTGCTTGATCCGGCGGGTGGCTTCGACCCCATCGAGAACCGGCATGGACAAATCCATCAGCACCACGTCGGGGGTCAGGGCCTTGGCCATCTCGACCGCGCCCTTGCCGTCCTCGGCCTCACCGAGGATCGTCACATCGTCAACCGCCAACAGAGCAATCAGGCCCTGACGAACCAGCTGTTGATCCTCGGCTATCAAAATGCGTACGGTCACAGTCAATCTCCTCCGCCAAACCGGATAATCGCCGAGTTGGCCCGCCACATCAAGGGAATGCGCAACGCGATGCGTATTCCCTTTCCCATCGGCGGGGTTTGGAGCGCCGAATTCGTTTTGTCTGTGAAATGCATCACACTAAGGGGCGAGAACCATGAAAATCGCGGTTGCCGTCAACAATGACTATACCAAGGTTACCGGTCATGCCGGACGGGCTCGCCATTGGTTGGTCTATGACGCCTCCCCCGAGGCGAATACGGCACAGCCCCACCGGGTCGAGCTCGCCCCCCAAATGGTCTTTCATCATTACGAGGGTACGGGCGGCCATCCCTTGGACGGCATCGAGACGGTGATCGCCATTTCCGCCGGCGAGGGCTTCATGGCCTGCATGAAGGCCAGGGGCGTCGATGCCCGGCAGACCGCCGAGACCGATCCGCAAAAGGCGGTGGCCGATTACCTGGCCGAATGCCTGGCCGCGCCCAAGCCGCGCCCCATCGGCGCCCTGATCTGCAAGGCCTTCGACTTGTTCTCCAAGCACAAATAACTTCGAAACCCGCCGGAACAACGAGTAAGGACGGCCTCAGCCGTCCTTCTCGGCATAGGGGTTCTTGCCGCCGCGCACATACAGGCGGATGGGCACGCCGGGCATCTTGAAATGCTCGCGCAGGCCGTTGACCAGATAGCGCGTATAGGATTCCGGCAATTGCTCGGGCCTGGTGGCGAACAACACGAAGGTCGGAGGCCGCGCCTTGGCCTGGGTCATGTAGCGGATCTTGTAGCGCCGCCCTCCGGGCAGAGCCGGCGGCGGATGACGCTCGATCATCTCCTCCAGCCAGCGATTGAGCTGGGCGGTGGGGATGCGGCGATTCCACAAGGTCCAGGTTTCCAGCACCGAATCCATCAACCGCTCGACGCCGCGCCCGGTGAGGGCCGACAATGTCACTGTGGCAACCCCCTTGGCTTGGGGCAGCGAGGTTTCGAGACGGTCCTTCAGGCGCTTCAGGGCGGTCTGGGGATCTTCGACGACGTCCCATTTGTTGATGGCGATGACCAGGGCGCGGCCCTCTTCCACCACCAGGCGGGCGATGGTCAGATCCTGCTTGTCGAGAATGGCGGCGGCGTCCATCACCAGCACCACAAGCTCCGACATGCGGATGGTCTCGATGGTATTGCCCACCGACAGCTTTTCGATGGCGTCGTAAATCTGCGCCTTCTTGCGCAGGCCGGCGGTATCGACCAGCTTGACCCGGCGGCCCTTGTGCTCCCACTCCACCGCGATGGCGTCGCGGGTCAGCCCGGCCTCGGGACCGGTCAGGAGGCGGTCCTGGCCCAGCAGCTGATTGCCCAGGGTCGACTTGCCCACATTGGGACGGCCGACGATGGCCATGGTCAGGGGCCGCGAGGGATCGGGGCCCTCGAACTCTTCGCCCTCTTCAGGGACTTCCACTTCCGGGTCTTCGCCATCCTCGGTCAGCGCCCCGGCCTTGATGGCATGGTCGCGCAGCGCCTCGAACAGCTCGTACATGCCCTCGCCATGCTCGGCGGAGACCGCCACCGGCTCGCCCATGCCCAATCCGTAGGCCTCGTACAGACCCGGCATCCCGGCCTTGCCCTCGCATTTGTTGGCCACCAGGATCACCGGCGTCGGCAGCTTGCGCAGATGGTCGGCGAAATGGCGGTCGAGCGGCGTCACCCCGGCGCGGGCATCGATCAGCAACAGGGCGACATCGGCCTCTTCCACCGCCATGTCGGTCTGGTGGCGCATGCGGGCCTCGATGGAATCACCGCCGGAATCCTCGAAGCCGGCGGTATCGACCACCTCGAATTCCATACCGAGCAGGCTGGCGCGGCCCTGGCGGCGGTCGCGGGTGACGCCGGGCATGTCGTGAACGATGGCCAGGCGCTTGCCGGCCAGACGATTGAACAAGGTGGACTTGCCCACATTGGGCCGGCCGATGATGGCCACGGTAAAGGGCATGAAGCTGGACTCTAACGGTAGGCGACGAGTTCGGCGTCGTCACTCAGGAAATACAAGATGCCGTTGGCCGCCACCGGAGCGATGCTGATGCCCGCCGGGGCCTCGTCCCAGCCCAGCATGTCGCCGGTATAAGGCGACAGCGAGACCAGCTTGCCATTGGAGGCGGCGACGATCAGACGATCCGAGGCCAGGACCGGCCCGACCCAGACGATCCGGCCTTCGCGGTCCTTGGGGTCTTCCCAGTTCTGCATCTGGGTGACCCAGACGATACGGCCGGTCTTGGCCTCCAGGGCCAGAACCTCGTTGTTGTTGGTCAGGATGTAGAGATAATCACCGGCCACCCAGGGGCTCTGGACGCCGCCGATTTCCTTTTCCCAGATGCGCCGTCCGGTGCGCTCGTCCATGCAGACCAGCATGTCGGCGTTGCTGATGGCATAGACACGGCCACGGTCCACGGCGGGACGGCCGCGAATGTCCAGCAGGGCGCCCACATTCTCGGTCCGGCGCACGGTGGCCAGGGAATCCTGCCACATCATTTAGCCGTTCTCTACGCGCAGCGCAAACACCTCGCCCGATGAATAGGGCACGATCACCATATTGCCGTCCACGGCCGGTGAATTGCCGGCCAGCAGACCGGTGGTCTCGGTCAGACCGGAATGGGTCCACAGCACCGAGCCATCCTCGGCCGCCAGGGCATGGGTCTGATTGTCCACAGTCACGGCGAACACACGGCCGCCACGCACGGTGGGGGCGCCGCGCAGGGGGCCAGACACGCCCTGACGCCAGTCGATGCGGCCGGACCTGGCGTCTACCGCCACTACCTGAGCAAAGCCGGTGGCGGCGAAGATCTGCCCGTCCTCATAGGCCAAACCGCCGCTGGTATAGACCTCGGAGGTATCCTTGGGCGTCAGATCGACGGACCACAGGCGCTTGCCGGTGGAGGCGTCGAAGGCGCTGACCATGGATGAGGCATCGACGGTGAAGACCCGGCCCTCGGCGATGATCGGCTGGCCCAGGAGCTTGCGGCGCTTGCCGGCACCGGTGCCGGCATCGCTCTTCCACAGGCGCTGCAGCGCATCGCCCACCACCAGATGGTGCATGGCATGGTTGGAATAGCCGCCGGCCTGGGGCCAGTCGTCATTCTCCTCGGGCGGCGGCAGGATGATCTTGGCCAGGGGGCCGCCGATATCCGGCTCCACCATCTTTTCCCGCGACAGCACCGAGATGCGCTTGCCCGGCAGCGGCGGCGGCTTGTTCTCGCCCAACCAGCTGTCACAGGCGCCGAGCGCCAGTACGGCGATCATCACTCCCGCGATCTTGCGCGACATGACGGTCCTTCCCATGGGTTAGCTCCTGGCGCGTTGCCCGGTAGCGGCAAGCATTTCGGCGGCACGGGTCCGCAGGCCCTGAGGCGCCGCGGCGTCTTCCGCCACCTTGCCGAACAGATCGGCGGCACGGGCGGCATCGCCGCGCTTGAGCGCGGTCAAGGCCTGGATTTCGCGGGCCGAGTGGCGCCAGGAACTGGATTCCACCGCCAGGGGCTCCACCAACTTGTCGAGAGCGGCCGGATCGGCGCTGTCCAGGGTCAGGTAAGCGGCGCGGATGGTCGCCATGTCACGATAGACCTTATCGACAGAGGAATCGGCGGCGATCTTCTGGTAAAGCGCGGCGGCGGCGATGAAATCGCCGGCCTGCTGCCGCAGATCGGCGGCGCGCATGTCGGCCAGCAGGCGATAGCCTTTGGGGCTGTCCGCCGAAAGCTTGCCCAGAACCTCGACGGCTTCGTCCTTCTTACCTTGCTCGATCAGCACGGAGGTCTCGGCATAGCGCAGCGACGCCGCCTGGCGTTGCTTGGCCTGCCAGCCCTGCCAACCCTGCCAACCGGCGACGGCGACCACGATCAGCACGGCGATTCCGGCAATCAGGCCGCCATGCTTCTTCCACAGCTTGTTCAGCTCTTCCTGCCGCAAATCCTCGTCCACCTCCTTGATCAGAAGGTCGGTGGCGGCATCATCGTGCTTGTCGGTCAAGGAACTCTACTCCATGCGGGCGGAACCGCTCCCGGTGATTGGCCTGGAGCCGCGCCGTAACATAGTCCGCCCCGGCCCCCTTGGCAAACACGGCGTCAACTCTCCCGCCACTTGATGGAGCAACCCATGCAGGGATGCTGGATTTCGGGACCGTGGCCGGTGGCGGCGATCAGGCGCATGGCGTCGAGCAGTTCGCGGCGGGCGTCCGGGGTTCCGGGAAGCCGGCCGGACTCGTCCAGACGGCCGCGATAGCGCAATCGCAAGGAGGAGTCGAAGCCGAAGAAATCAGGAGTGCAGACGGCGTCATAGGCCCGCGCCACCTCCTGGCCCGCGTCATGGAGATAGGGGAAGCCGAAACCGTGACGGCGGGCGAAGACCTTCATGGCGTCGAAGGAATCCTCGGGATATTGGAGCGGATCATTGGCGCAGATGGCCACCATGGCGACGCCTTCGTCGCGCAATTGGGCGGCGTCGCGCACCAGCCGGTCGACGATGGCCAGCACATAGGGGCAATGATTGCAGATGAAGGCAACAACGGTGCCCCGCGTCCCGGCGATCTCGGCCAACGACCAGTTCCGCCCATCGGTCCCAGGCAGATTGAAGTCGGGCGCCACCCAATCAGCGGCAAAACCCGGAGCAGTCACGGCCATGAGCCCCCCCCTATGGGCAGAATCTGCCCATTGATTCCCGATTGCTGCGGTCCCACAATATATCCCAATGTTATTGCGGGATC
This sequence comes from Magnetospirillum sp., assembly GCA_016195125.1. GTDB lineage: Bacteria > Pseudomonadota > Alphaproteobacteria > Rhodospirillales > Magnetospirillaceae > Phaeospirillum. The sequence goes on along the minus strand of JACQAD010000099.1, from coordinate 26,122 downwards.
ATAGAAATGATCGGGCGTTTCTTTGCGGTGGCTGGAATTCTGATGCTTGGCGGCTGTGTCTGGCTGGCCGAGCAGGGACGCCTTGCCACCGGCCCCCGACCGCTTCCCAATATGTACACCTTCACCCAGCTTGAATTGCTCAGCCTGATCAACACCCGCAAGACCATGGGCGATCATGTGGTCGGGTGGATCACCGGCAAGGATTGCTCCAGCCCACGGGCCGAGCGGGGCGACACCTATTGCATGGATTGGCCGGATCGCCCGGCACCGCCGCCGCAGGTCTATTGCTACAGCACCCTGGCGCGCCCCACTTGCTACTCGCAGCCCTATAACGAGGGCAATGACCGGCTGATCGGCTTTGTTCCGGCAACGACCCCCATTCGTTGAGACGGATAGCGATCTTAGTCTCGACAGGCGCCCACCTCCTGCCCGACAATCGGCCCAGGCAGACAATCCGTGGAGCAGCCCATGGCGCCCCTGATCCGTATGACCGAATACAGACCGGCCCCCGGCTTCGTTCAGTTCGAACGGGCCGAGATCTCGCAATTGCTGGCGCTCTACGCCATGCGGGTTGCCGGGGGCGACTGGCGCGACTATGCCATCGACCTCAATCCCGACGGCGCCGCCTTCTCCGTCTTCCGCCATGCGATGGAGCGCCCCCTCTACACCATCACCAAGCTCCCCACCAGGCAGCGGGGCGTCACCTGGACCGTTTCCGGCTCGGCGGGACGGCGCCCGCTTCGCTATTGCAGCCTGGGCGAGGCGCTGGCCGCGCTGGAACGCACACCACGGCTGGTGCCGTCATGACGGGAACTCAACCTTGATGCCCACGCTGCGCCTTCGCCTCCTGCATCTGCTCATGGTCCTGATGGTCTGCCTGGGCGGCTGTGCGCCCGCGGAACCGCCCGCCATCGTGGTCAGCGAGGAAGAGCGCGAGGAATTCCGCCAGGAGATCCTGGCCGACATGGACAAGATCGACACCTTCCTTCAGAAGAGCCGTCGGGGTGTCAATATTTCCGAGATGAGCCTGGGCTGGTTCGTCATGATTCTGCTCAACGAACTCAGCGCCCAGGATGGGCGCCTGTTCGACCATATCCATCACGATGACGCCAACGCCGAATTGTATCTGCGCAACGATTTCCAGACCAATCCGGCGCGGGAAATTGCCGCCATCGACGCCATGGCTCGCGATGGCCGAACCTCCATTCGCCTGGCGGCGCGCGAGGCGCTGATCTGCCTGACCTCGCTTCCCGACAATAATACGCCGGTGGAAGTACAGGTGGAGACCAGGACGGAATTGGTGGCGGCGCTGCTGAGGCTGCGGCGTTATCTGGCCAAGGTGGCCCAGGATCTGGCCCCTCAATCACCCTGAACGGCGTCGGGCCGGGGGGGGCAATCGCCTTCGGGAGGATGCCCCCCCCCGACACCTGGCCCAAATGCTGACGCTTGGCCCAAAAGAAAAGGAGAGGAAGCGCTTGGGGGCCGCTTCCTCTCCAAGCCCCTCCGCGGCACTGGGGTTCGGGGATGGCCGCAGAGGAACGTCTGAATATTTTCGGTGGCGACGAGGGGAGAGCGTTGGGGGCGCCCTCCCCTCTACGATCCTGCCCGCGGCTTGGGGTTCGGGGATGCCGCAGACTGACCGTGCCACCGAGGGGGAAAGGAACAGACGCTCCTGACCACCTCATTCCTGTACCAGTGCCCCCGGATCGAACGCCCTGGGAGCAACGCCTGCCTTCAGGCGGCTCTGACCTCCATGCCGCCGCGCCGCAGGCCGTTGCCCCGAGGGCTCTCAAGGCGCAGGGAAAAGCCGAACGTGCTGCCCTTGCCGCTTTCCGAATCCAGCCACACCGAGCCGCCCAGACGCTCCACCAACCGGCGGACCACCGCCAGGCCCATGCCGATCCCGGCACTCTTGGATTCATCGCCGCCGCGCGGACGGTAGAAAATTTCGAACATCCGGGCGGCGGCGCTACCGTCGATCCCGATGCCGTTGTCGCGAACCAGGAACCGGGCCATCTCGCCGTCACGGCTGGCGGATACGTGGATCACCGGCCGGCGATGAGCCGAGCGGAAGCGCACGGCGTTATCAAGCAATTGCACGAAAATCTCCACCAGCGAGGCCTGATCCGCCGCGACCTCGGGAAGGGGATCGACCACCAGCGCCACGTCGGCGGCGGCCAAGGTCTCAGCCAGACGCTGGCGGGCGATGACCATGGCCGCCGAGGCCGGGCAGATCTCACCGGTATCAGGCAGGGAATCCACCGAAACGAAGGCGCGCAATCCACTGACCATCGCCTTCATGCGCCGCGCCCCGTCGACCACGTGCGAGACATAGGTTTTGACGTCTTCATCGGCCCCGGCCTGATCGTGACTGGCCAGCAATTGGGAATACGACACCACCCGCCGCAATGGCTCCTGCAGATCATGGGCGGTGACGTCGGCGATTCGTTCCAGATCGGCCACGTAACGGCGCAGACGCTCGCGATGCTCGGTCAGTTCCTCTTCGCGCTGGCGCAGGCGCTGAGCGGTCCGACGCTGCCAATAAATGGCCTGCATCAACAATGCCGACAAAGCGGCCAGAGCGGCGATGAGTACGCCAAAAGCCAGGAAGCCCCCGAAATCCACTCCGTAAGGCAGGCGATCCGAGGACAGAATGGCGGCCAAGTGGCGTTCCAGGCTCGAATTCCAGCCGAACCCCGTCCACAGCAGCACGGCCAGCAAACCGGCGAGCAGGACCAGGACACGCGCAGCGCCCCCGCCTTCCTCCAACCCGCCCATCACTGGAACCTGCCGCTGCACGCCAATCTCCCGCCCGACCCTTGCCGGCCCTCCCCGAACGGATCACCAGCCGGCCTTTTATAGACGGAATATCAAAATGGAATTGCGGCAGTGATTGAATCACAGGCCAATACCCTGTAAACGGGTCATGAATAATAATTGGTCGGCCGGAGAACGCAGTGTCGGCAAAAGCCCATATTCTGATCGTCGAGGATGAACCCGTTACCCGGGCAAAACTGGCTGCCTATCTCATGGGAGAAGGCTTCCAGGTCAGCGAAGCCGCCGACGCCAAGGACATGAAGGCCATCGTGTCGCGCACCGTCCCCGACGTGGTGCTTCTCGACATCAACCTTCCCGATGAAAGCGGCCTGATCCTGGCGCGCGAATTAAGGGCGAAATCCTCGGTGGGCATTATCCTGGTCACCGCCCGTCAGGACGAAACCGACCGCATCGTCGGCCTGGAAATCGGTGCCGACGATTATATCACCAAGCCGTTCAATCCCCGTGAGTTGGCGGTGCGGGTCCGCAACCTCCAGCGCCGGGTGGCGCCGTCCATGGCCGCCGAGCGCTCCGCTACCGGCGTTCATGCCTTCGCCGGCTGGCGCCTGGATTGCGATGCCCGCCAATTGGCCTCGCCCACCGGCGAGATGGTGCGCCTGACTAGGGGCGAGTTCGACGTCCTGGCCGCCCTGGCCCGCAATGCCGGTCGCGCCCTCACCCGCGATCAGCTTCTGGACATGACCCAGCATGATGGCGAGGCGGTGATCGACCGCACCATCGACGTTCTGGTCGGCCGCCTGCGTCGCAAGATCGAGGCGGATTCGCGGCACCCCTCCATCATCCTCACCGTGCATGGCGTGGGATACCGGCTGGTGGCCAACTAGCCCCCTCTCCTGTCCTATCCATGCCCCTCGACGTCGCCCTGGACCTCGTCGCCCTTGAGCCCCAGCGCCCACATCAGCGCCAGCACCGCCCCCTTCATGCGCGGCAGCAACCGCCAGATCAGCAATCCCAGCCCAGATAAGGCTGCCACCATCAGTACCGCCATGTGTGGGTGCCAGGCCTGTTCCGCCGCCAGGACCAGCGGCACCGTCACGTGCCCGGCCACCAGAACGGTAAAATAGGCGGGTCCGTCATCGGCCTTGATATGGCCAAGCTTCTCGCCGCAATGAGCGCAGGCCCCCCTCACTCCCAGATAGCCCTCCATGCTGGCGCCGATGCCGCAAGCCGGGCACAACTGCCGGAAGCCGCGCCACAGCGAACGGGGAATGGGACGGGGCTGGGCGGTGGGGACGCGCAGGCGCGGCGACATGGAACCTCCTTGCGACTGGGACGCAGTCGTAAAGAAGGTGGTGCCGCAAGAGCCCGATTGCCAGGGGAAACGCCGCGTCAGCCCTTGCGGGACCGTTTCGGCTTGCGGGTGCGCAAGGCCGCGTCAAAGGCGGCCCGCCCCCAGCGGCACAATTCAGCCCCCTCCTCCATGATATCGGCGGGGACTTCCCAATAGGGCATGAGAACCGGCTTGTCCTCCCACGGCTTGAACGGCCCGGAGCCGGCCTCCTCGAACAGGGGGCGGTTGGTGTCGTCGGCCTTGAGGAACAGGGTGTCCCAGGCGATCAGGCCGAACATCAGCCCGTCGAGATAGATCCCATATCCTCCGAACATGGCCCGCGCCGTGACCGGGCCGAGGGGGGAAAGCATGTCGCAGATGTGATCGGCGAACTGGCGGGACATGGGCTACGTCACCCCTTCGTCATAGCCGGGCTTGTCCCGGCCATCCACGCGGTGATTGCAGGAAAGCACTCTCCGCCCCTAAAATTAGCGCATGCACGGGGGGTGGGTCTACATCATGACGAACAGGCCCAATGGAACGCTGTATGTCGGCGTCACCAGCGACCTTGCACGCCGGATCTGGGAGCATCGCGAAGGGGTAGCGGAAGGATTTACCAAGCAGTACGGCCTGAAACGCCTAGTCTATGTCGAACGCCACGATGACATTCGAACCGCGATCCAGCGAGAGAAGAACCTGAAGCACTGGCCACGCGCCTGGAAGGTGCGGATCATCCTGGATGGGAATCCGTCCTGGGATGATCTCTACGACCAACTGGCGTGACGGCGTGGATGGCCGGGACAAGCCCGGCCATGACGACAGAGTGGTTACAAAAACCAAGGAGGTCAGGAGCATCGCTCCGGGCGGGGTTTGGGCGGCAGCCCCTCCGCGTCAGCGGACAGGCGCCACCGCCCTCATCAGCCCGTCAGTGCGCGAACTCGGCGAAGAAGTCGTTGCCCTTGTCGTCGACGACGATGAAGGCCGGGAAATCGACCACTTCGATGCGCCAGATGGCTTCCATGCCCAGTTCGGGGTACTCGATGACCTCGACCTTCTTGATGCAATCCTGGGCGAGACGGGCGGCGGCGCCGCCGACCGAGCCCAGGTAGAAACCGCCATGCTTCTTGCAGGCGTCGGTGACGGCCTTGGAGCGGTTGCCCTTGGCGATCATCAGCATGGAGCCACCGGCGGCCTGGAACTGCTCCACATAGGAATCCATGCGGCCCGCCGTGGTCGGGCCGAATGAGCCCGAGGCGAAGTTGGAGGGCGTCTTGGCCGGACCGGCGTAATAGACGCCCATCTGCTTGAAGTACTCGGGCAGGCCCTCGCCCTTGTCCAGACGCTCCTTGAGCTTGGCATGGGCGATGTCGCGCGCCACGATCATGGGGCCGGTCAGGCTGACACGGGTCTTGACCGGATACTGGGACAGGGTCTTCCTGATTTCGTCCATGGGGCGGCTGAGGTCGATCTTGACCACTTCGCCGGCCAGCTTGGCGGGGTCGACATCGGGCAGGTAATGGGCGGGGTCACGCTCCATGGCCTCGACGTAGACGCCGTCCCTGGTGATCTTGCCGAGGATCTGGCGATCGGCCGAGCACGACACGCCGATGGCCACCGGGCAGGAGGCGCCGTGGCGCGGCAGGCGGATGACGCGGACGTCGTGGCAGAAATACTTGCCGCCAAACTGGGCGCCGATGCCCATGTCCTGGGTCATCTTGAGGACGATCTGCTCGAGCTCCACATCGCGGAAGGCCTGGCCGTATTTGTTGCCGGCGGTGGGCAGGCCGTCCAGGTACTTGGCCGAGGCCAGCTTGACCGTCTTCAGGCACATTTCCGCCGACAGGCCACCGATGACGATGGCCAGATGGTAGGGCGGACAGGCCGAGGTGCCCAGGGTGCGGATCTGGGCATCGAGGAAGCTCAGCAGCGACTTGGGGTTCAGCAGCGCCTTGGTCTGCTGATAGAGGAAGGTCTTGTTGGCCGAGCCGCCGCCCTTGGCCATGAACATGAACTTGTAGGCGTCGCCCTCGGTGGCGAACAGGTCGATCTGGGCCGGCAGGTTGGTGCCGGTATTGACCTCTTCGTACATGTCGATGGGTGCGGTCTGGGAATAGCGCAGGTTCAGCTCGGTATAGGCTTCCTGCACGCCCCTGGAGATGGCGGCCTCGTCATTGCCGCCTGTGAAGATGCGCTGGCCCTTCTTGCCCATGACGATGGCGGTGCCGGTGTCCTGGCACATGGGCAGGACGCCGCCGGCGGCGATGCAGGCGTTCTTCAGCAGGTCATAGGCGACGAAGCGGTCGTTGGCCGAGGCACCGGCATCGTCGAGGATGTTGCGAAGCTGCTGGAGATGGGCCGGGCGCAGCAGGTGCGAGGTGTCCTTGATGGCTTCCTTGGTCAGCAGGGTGATGGCCTCGGGGGCCACCGTCACCACGCTCTGGCCGTTGAAATCGGCTGTCCCGATCCCGTCGCTGGTCAGCTTGCGGTAGGGGGTCTCGTCATGAGACAGCGGGAACAACTCGTGGAAGACGAAATCGGACATGATCGGCGGCCTCGATGTGAAGGACACGGGTAGCGCCGCCCCACCCGTTCGAGGGTGGAAGGGCGGCCTCTGGTCAAACACCTTTTTGGCCGCCCGGTCAAGGGGATTGGGGCCTCAGCCCAGCGGCGGAAAGCTCAGCCCGGCGCCAAGACGGTTCCAGGCATTGATCACCGCCACCGACGAGGCCAGGAAAGGAATCTCGGCCGGGGTGAAGTGGCGCTGGACCTCGGCCAGGGCGTCGGCCATGGCATGGTGATCGGACAGAGCGGTCAGGGCCTCGGCCCAGGCCAGGGCGGCACGCTCGCGGTCGGAATAACAGGCGGCGTCGCGCCATGCCGCCACCAGATCGAGCTTGGCCGACGGCATCTCCAGGCCCCGCGCCAGGACGAGGTGGTATTGCAGGCAGAAGGCGCAGCCGTTCAATTGCGACACCCGGATCTTGATCAGCTCGATCAGATCCTTTTCCAGGCCGGATTCCTCGGCGGCCGTCCCCACGGAAATGAAGGCCGAGACCACCGACGGGGCGGCCTTGGTGAAATCGTTGAAGGTCATCACGGCATGGGGCTGCGACATAACTGGCTCTCCGGCAGGAAATGGCATAATATCAGAGTTCGAACATCATATTCGAGCCCTGATATGACTCGCAAGCCCCAAGACTCGATCATTCCCCCCCCCGATCTTCCCGCCGTGGGTGAGGGCAAGCGCGGCGAACAGGGCCATCCGGGCTATTTATTGCGCCAGGCGGCGGCGGCCCATCGTCTGCGCATGGAACGCGCCATGGCCGATCTTGAGGTGACGGTGCCGCAATTCGTCACCCTGACCATGCTGGTGGCCTATCCCGGCATTTCCAATGCCGATATCGCCCGCCTGTCCATGCTGACTCCACAGACGGTCAGCGTCATCGTCGCCAATCTGGAGCGCGACGGCGCCGTCACCCGCCGGCCCCATGCCGTGCACGGCCGTATCCGGCACATCGATGTGACCAAGGCCGGACGGGATTTGCTGGCCCGCTGCCGTCAGCGGGTGCAGGCGTTGGAGCAGACGCTGATGACCGGCTTGTCGCCTGACGAGCAGGCCGTTATCCGTCGCTGGCTGGTGGCGGTGGCGCTGGACGCCGAATAGCTATTTCTTGCGGAATTTATCGAGCGCGATGACCTTGCCGCCACCCTGGCTGCCGTCGTCGTCGCCCTTGGGGTCGGGCTCGGTGCCCTGGTCGCGCGATGACGGCGTGGTCGGCGGATCGAATTCCTCGATATCCATCTCGTCGTCGTCGTCATCACCCCCGGGAATGGCCTGGAATTGCAGGCCGAACTTGGCCGAGGGATCGGCGAAGCCGGTGACCGCCACGAACGGAATCACCAGACGCTCGGGCTTGCCCGAGAAGGACAGGGTCACCGCGAACTGATCCTCGGTCACCTCAAGATCCCAGAACTGATGCTGCAGCACGATGGTCATCTCATCGGGATGGCGCGCCTTGATCAGGTCGGATGCCTCCACATCGGGATGATGGGGGCGGAAGGTGACATAGAAATGATGCTCGCCCGGCAAGCCGTGCTCGGCCGCGAACAGCAGCGCATCGCGCACCACGCTGCGCAGGGCTTCTTCGACCATTTTGTCGTAACGCAATTCTTCCACGGCCACGTACCGGCATCCCTTCGCAAGAATGTCGCCCGGCCGGTGGTCCGGCAGGCGGTAAGTGGGGGGACTTCTGTTGCCCGGTGTCCCCCCGAACCGCGCTTACGGGTTAAGCCGCAGCGGCAAGAGCAACGTTGTCGTTGGCACTTGTTAGGGTCGACCCGATAACGGTGGTATCATGCCGAACGCAAACCAGACCTTTACTGCGCACGTCGATCCTATTTCGCCCCCAGGGACTTGGCCCAACCATGGACCAAGGAACTTTGGTGGAGGCGCCGGGTACCGCCCCCGGGTCCGTAACGTCTATTCCGTGTGGCGTTTAGCGTCATAGCCGGTTGCCCGGCATCCCTAATATAGAGCGGCAAACTCAGAAGCGCCAGTCCTGATGGGAGAGGGGATCACCCTATCCCGCCCTTCGGCCTTGGCACGGTAGAGCAAGGCGTCGGCGACGGACATCACATGCTCCAGCCGGTTCTCCGTGCTGAAATCGGCAACTCCCAGGCTGAGGGTGGCGCGAATCTCGTGTCCCCCGGCGGAAATCACCGTCGTGGCCAGGGTGGCGCGCAGCCGCTCGGCCACCGGCAGGGCGGCGGCCAGATCGGCACCGGGCAGGATGGCGGCGAATTCCTCACCGCCCAGACGGCCGCAGACATCCACATCGCGCAATTGCTCGCGGATAACCCGCCCCAGCACCTGAAGAACCTGGTCGCCGGCGGCGTGGCCGCATTGGTCATTGATCCGTTTGAAGTGATCGACGTCCATCATGATGATGGCGGCGGGCTGGCCGGTGCGCTGGCACAGCCTGCGGCGGTCCTCGGCCAGTTTAAGGAAGGAGGCGCGATTGGACAGGCCGGTCAGATCGTCGATGGTGGCCATGCGCAGGAGATCACGATCGGAATCCTCCTTGACCAGCAACAGGAAGCCGAAGCCGTCGCTGAGTGAAAAGACATAGCCGGCCACGAACAGCAATTGATTGGCCAGGGCCGTGCTTTGCGGATCCCACTCCACGCTGATCCCGGCCACGATCGCCCGCGACAGGGCGGTCAGCGCGATCAGGACGTTGCTGCCGATCAGCAACATCTGGATCGCCGAGCGATTACGCCGGGAGCAGCCCAGGGCCAGAGCGCTCAGGCTTGAGAAAATGAATAGGGAGGAGGTGAACAAAACGGCCAGATGCCTGGCCTCGACCCCATGTCCGACGTTCACCACCGCCATATTGTAGGCGGCCAGCAATCCCGCCAGCAGATAAAATACCGCACGCCGCCAATGACCATAACCGGCATAGGCCAGGAAAGCCGCCAGTTCCAGACTTCCCCCGAGCAGATATAGGGAATTACCGCTCCCGCCGAGGTAAGGGGGCAAGCCGGCCTTGAGAATGATCAGCACGATGCCGATACCCCTGAGCAATTGCCCGAAGGCCCAAACGCGAAGCGTCTGCCCCTCCGGGCCGGGCCGGGTGTAGACCAGCGCCAGCAGACCGAACAGCAGATTGCTGACCGCCAGCGCCATCCATACCGTCTTGGTATCCAGACCCACTCGGCATCCTTTCAATAAAGCGATCACTCGATTATTACCAAAGTACTATATCGCACCCGACCTCGATCGGGAAGTGACGAGGCGTTGCGAATAGTGCCGTATTGCCGCTCGAGCGACAGCACGATCATGACAGGTTTTCATGGGCCTGATAGAGTGCGCGACACAGAAACCGGAGCCTCGCCCCTTGATCCAGTATCTCGACCTGTTGCGTCGCATCCGCACCGACGGAACCTTCAAATCCGACCGCACCGGCACCGGCACCACCAGTGTCTTCGGCCATCAGATGCGCTTCGACCTGGGGGCTGGCTTTCCCCTGGTGACCACCAAGAAGCTGCACACGCGATCGATCTTTCACGAATTGCTGTGGTTCCTCAAGGGCGACACCAACATCGCCTATCTCAAGGCCAACAAGGTCTCCATCTGGGATGAGTGGGCCGACGAGAACGGTGATCTGGGGCCGGTCTACGGCAAGCAATGGCGGTCCTGGGCCTGCCCCGACGGCTCCACCATCGACCAGATCAGCCAATTGGTGGAGATGATCCGCAAGAACCCGGATTCCCGGCGGCTGATCGTCTCGGCCTGGAACCCCGCCGATATCGGCAAGATGGCTCTGCCGCCCTGCCATTGCCTGTTCCAGTTCTACGTGGCCGACGGCAAGCTGTCGTGCCAGCTTTATCAGCGCTCGGCCGACGTCTTCCTGGGGGTGCCCTTCAACATCGCCTCCTATGCCCTGCTGGTCCACATGGTGGCCCAGGTCACCGGCCTGGAACCCGGCGATTTCGTCCACACCTTCGGCGACGCCCATCTTTATTCCAACCATATGGAGCAGGCCGAGCTGCAATTGTCGCGCCCGCCCCTGCCCCTGCCCCGTCTGATCCTCAACCCGGATGTGAAGGATCTGTTCGCCTTCACCATGGACGACATCAAGGTCGAGGGTTACGAGAGCCACCCCCATATTTCCGCGCCGGTGGCGGTGTGACGATTCCCATCGCCCTGATCGTCGCCATCGCCGCCAACGGCGTGATCGGCCGTGACAACGCCCTGCCCTGGCACCTTCCCGAGGATCTGAAATGGTTCAAGGAGAACACCTTGGGCAAACCGGTGATCATGGGCCGCAAGACCTGGGATTCCATCGGCCGGCCGCTGCCCAAGCGCCCCAACATCGTCGTCACCCGCCAGGGCGACTGGGCGGCCGAGGGCGCCCATGTCGCCCATTCCCTGGACGAGGCCGTTGGACTGGCTGCGACCCTGGCCCCCGAGGCGGCGGAACTGATGGTCATCGGCGGCTCGGCCCTGTTCGCCGAGGCGCTTTCGCGCTGCCACCGCCTCTATCTGACCGAGATCGCCCGCGCCTATGAGGGCGACACCCATTTCCCGGCCTTCGACCGTTCCCTCTGGCGGGAAATGACCCGCCGCCACAACCCGGGCGAGCCTGCCTTCGACTTCGTGATTCTAGAGCGAAGCTGACGGCAAGCTGACCGTCATGGTCTTGTAAGGTTTCACTTCTCGACAGGGGCATGACGGCGGGCTAAGAAGCCCCCCGAACCCAATCTGAACCGAGGCATCCGGCATGCGGTGGAGCCTTCCCACAGTCGCGGTAGCGCCCGAGCTCAAACCCAATTTCTGGGATCTGGCGATCATACCGGTGATCTTCGCGCTGCTGGCGCTGTTGGCCTATGGCGGCGCCCAGATGACCACGCCCTATGACGTGGGCGAGAAGCTGGCGCTGTCGCTGGACCCCACCAACCTGCCCTATTACCTGTTGCGCAGCGCGCTGCGCATGGCCGCCGCCCTGCTGGCCTCGCTCGTCTTCACCCTGACCTACGCCACCCTGGCCGCCAAGGTGCCGGCGCTGGAAAAGGTGCTGATTCCCATTCTCGACATCTTGCAGTCCATTCCCATCCTGGGCTTCCTGTCCATCACCGTGACCGGGTTCATCGCCCTGTTTCCCGGCAATCTGCTGGGAGTGGAATGCGCCGCCATCTTCGCCATCTTCACCTCCCAGGCCTGGAACATGGCCTTCAGCCTGTATTCCTCGCTGAAGACCGTGCCCAACGACCTGATCGAGGCCTCGGAGATGTTCCATCTGTCGCCGTGGCAGCGCTTCTGGCGCCTGGAGCTGCCCTGGGGCATGCCCAGCCTGGTCTGGAACATGATGATGAGCGTATCGGGGGGCTGGTTCTTCGTGGTCGCCTCCGAGGCCATCTCGGTCTCGGGCCAGAATATCAGCCTGCCCGGCGTCGGCTCGTATATCGCCCTGGCCATCGCCGAGGAGAATCTGGGCGCCATCGGCTGGGCCATCCTGGCGGTGCTGGGCGGCATCATCGCCTATGACCAGCTGATCTTCCGGCCGCTGGTGGCCTGGACCGACAAGTTCAAGGTGGATTCCCTGCCGGGCGAGCAGATTCCAGAATCCTGGCTGCTCACCCTGATGCAGCGTGGACGCCTGTTCCGCTATCTCGCCCGCCTGCCCGCCGCCCTCTGGGACCGCTTCACCGGCCTGTTGCGGCAAAAGGACGAGGCGACCTTGTTCCATCGCGCCCCCGGCCCGGTCATCACCCTGCCCGCCTGGGCCGCCCGGGCCTGGGACGCGGTGCTGATGGCGGCGGCTCTGGCCGCCCTGGTCCAGGTGGCTCTGTTCATCCACGCCGAGGTCAGCTTCGCCGAGATCGGCCAGGTTTTCCTCTACGGCCTGGCCACCACCCTGCGGGTGGTGGTGCTGATCACCCTGGCCTCACTGGTCTGGGTGCCGGTGGGAGTGTGGATCGGGCAAAGGCCGCTGGTGGCCCAGAACGTCCAATGGATCGCCCAATTCCTGGCCGCCTTCCCGGCCAATCTGATGTTTCCGGTCGCCGTGGTGCTGATCGTACGGTTCGATCTCAACGTCGATGTCTGGACCAGTCCGCTGATGATCCTGGGGACACAGTGGTACATCTTGTTCAACGTCATCGCCGGGGCCTCGGCCATTCCCCAGGATATGAAGGATGCGGCCGGCAATCTCGGCCTGACCGGCTGGATGCGCTGGAAACGCTTCATCGGCCCGGCCATCTTCCCCTCCTACGTCACCGGCGCCGTCACCGCCTCGGGCGGATCGTGGAACGCCTCCATCGTCTCCGAGCTGGTCAGCTGGGGCGACACCAAGCTGGAGGCGGTGGGATTGGGCTCGTACATCGCGCGGGCGACCAGCGATGGCGATTTTCCGCGCATCGCCCTGGGCATCGCGGTGATGTGTCTGTTCGTCATGGCCTTCAACCGCTTTTTGTGGCGGCGGCTTTACATGCTGGCGGCCGACCGGCTGCGTCTGGATTAAGGAGTTAGGCCATGGCTGAAACGGCGTCCACCACCGCCCTGCTCGACCTCCGCGGCGTCCGCAAGACCTTCCGCACTCCCGACCGTCACGAGCGCACCGTCCTCGAAGGCGTCGACTTCAAGCTGGAAGAGGGCGAGATCGTCGCCCTGCTGGGCAAATCGGGCTCGGGCAAGTCGACCCTGCTGCGCATCATGGCCGGATTGATCAAATCCAATGGCGGCGAGGTCAAGTATCGCGGCAACACCATGACCGGCCCGGCGCGGGGCATCTCCATGGTGTTTCAATCCTTCGCCCTGTTCCCCTGGCTGACCGTGCAGGAGAATGTCGAGCTGGGACTGGAAGCCGCCGGCATCGGCCGCGACGAGCGCGAGGAGCGGGCCAGTCAGGCCATCGAGCTGATCGGCCTGGGCGGTTATGAGAGCGCCTATCCCAAGGAATTGTCGGGCGGCATGCGTCAGCGCGTCGGCTTTGCCCGCGCCCTGGTGATGCGCCCCGACGTACTGCTGCTGGATGAGCCCTTCTCGGCGCTCGACGTGCTGACCTCCGAGACCCTGCGCGAGGATCTGCTGGAATTATGGGACGAGCGCAAGATCCCCACCAAGGGCATCTTGCTGGTCTCGCACAATATCGAGGAAGCGGTGTCCATGGCCGATCGCGTCCTGGTCTTCTCCTCGGACCCCGGCCGTGTCCGAGCCGAGATCCGCGTCGGCCTGCCGCGGCCGCGCGACACCGAATCCGCCGCCTTCCGCCAGATCGTCGACGAGGTCTATACCCTGATGACCGCCCATGTGCGGGGCGGCGGCATCGGTGCCGCCGAGCAATTGACCCTCGGCTACCGCCTGCCCGACACCACGCCGGGCAAGATGGCCGGCCTGCTGGAGAGCATCGCCGAGGCGCCGTTCAACGGCCGCGCCGACCTGCCGCAACTGGCCGAGGAGACCGAGCTGGAAGACGATCAGCTCTTCCATCTGTTCGAAGGCCTTCGCGTCCTCGGCCTGGCCCGCATCGCCGCCGGTGATATCTTCCTGACCCCCGCCGGCCAGGCCTTCGTCGAGGCCGACGATGCGGTGCGCAAGGATCTGTTCGCCGAATCCCTGGTCAAGAACATCCCCCTCGCCGCGCATGTGCGCCGGGTGCTGGACGAGCGCAAGGACCATCGCGCCCCGGAAGACCGTTTCCTGCAGGAACTGCAGGACTACCTCACCGACGACGAGGCCGAGCGGGTGTTGGAAACCGTCATCACCTGGGGCCGTTACGCCGAGATTTTCGACTACGATTACAATGCCGGCGTGCTGATGCTGCCCGAGGAAGTGGTCGAGGAGATGGAGGCCGAGGAAGAGGCCAGGGAAGCCAAGGAATCCGGGGAATAGCACCCTATTGCCCTTTGCCCCCGAACATGGTGCAGTAGCGCCGGGGATGAACGGGGGCTTATATCAGTGTTCAACCGCTATCGCTGCAGGGCGTTAAGGGGCTTGGCCGTGACTCTGGCGGTCATGGCCTTGGCCGTTCCGGCGGCCTGGGCCCAGTCCTGGACCGCGTCTTATCAATTCCCGCCCGGCGACCCGCGCGACGACGCCATGCGTTCCATCGCTCAGGCCATGAAGGCTCATAATCTCGACATCAGGCTTTATGCGGCGGCATCGCTGCTGCGCCCGTCGGACCAGTGGGGCGCCCTTGCGGCCGGCAATATCGACATGGTGTTCATGCCGGCCGACTATCTGCTTGACCGCTTTCCGCAATTGGCGGTTCTGTCCCTGCCCGGCATGATCCGCACCCATGCCCAGGCCGAGCGGGTGGCGGCGTCGCCGGCCATGCGCGAATTGCGCCGCCAGATCGAGGCGGCCGGAGTGGTGATCCTGGCAGATTCCTGGATACCCGGCGCCTATGCCAGCCGCTCCAGATGCGTGGTGAAGCCCACCGACGCCAAGGGGCTAAGAGCGCGGACCATCGGCCGCTTCATGAGCGAATTCTGGACCGCCGCCGGCGCCGTTCCGGTCCCGGCGACCACCGCCGAAGCCCTGCCCACCCTGGTCAACAACGACCTCATCGATATCGCCAATACCTCGGCGGCGACCCTGCTGTCCCTGCACATGGAAACCAAATTCGCCTGCCTGACCGTCCCCGGCGAGGCCGGGGCCCTGTGGTACCTCTACGAGCCCATCATGGTCTCCAAGCGCAAATTCGACGCCCTGGACGAAACCCGGCGCCAGGCACTGATCGCGGCGGCATCCTGGGCCGAGACCAGCCTGTCGGCTTCGACCTCGCTGCTGGAGCGGCGTCTGGCCGGCAATTACCTGGCGGCCGGAATAGAGGTCAGCACGATCGATCACGCCAACATGGCCGCCTGGATCAAGCTGGCGCGGCGCACCGCCTGGAAGTCGTTCCGCGACACGGTTCCCGGCGGCGGCGACCTCATGGACAAAGTTCAGGCGACGGAGTAGCCCGGCATGAAGGAAACCAGCAAGGCCGTTCTCCGGCGGGTTCGCCAACCCGAATTCGCCATCCGCTATTTCGTCGGCCAGGGTCTGGACATCGGCGGCGGGACCGATCCCCTGGGTCTTTACGGCGAATTGTTTCCGGCGATGACCGGGCTCAAGGTCTGGGACATCGTCGATGGCGACCTGCAGCACCTGACCGGGCTGGCCGACAATACCTTCGATTTCGTCCACGCCACCTTCGTATTGCAGCGGATGACCTCCCCGCGCGAGGCGCTCAGTCACTGGCTGCGGGTGCTCAAGCCCGGCGGCCATCTGGTGGTCCTGGTCCCCGACGAGGATATGTACGAGCAGGGACACTGGCCGTCCCGCTACAACCACGACAATCGCTGGACCTTCACCCTGTTCAAGGCCAATTCCTGGAGCCCCGCCTCCGTCAATCTGCTGGAATTGCTGCCGTCCCTGGGAATTCAGGCGGATCTGCGCCGGATCGAGAGCCTGGATTCCAGCTTCCGCCACCGCCTGCCCCGCTTCGACCAGACCCTCAGTCCGGTGGGCGAAGCCGCCATCGAATTCGTCATCCGCAAGCGTCCCCAGGCCGAAGCCGTGGCCGGCGGCCGTCTCAACGCCGATGGCCCGTTGAGTGCCCGTGACGTGTTCCTGCTGACGGGATTGCGGGTGGAGACACCGGGCGGCGGCTGATCAGCCTTCAAGAAAATCGTCGATCAGCCGAATCTGCGCCGGGATGTTCAGGGCCGGGGCGTGGCCGCAGCCGGGCACCGTGACCAGCCGCGCCTTTGGCCCGCGCCGGGTCATCTCCTCGGCCACCTCGGGCAGCAGCAGATCGGATTGGGCGCCACGCAAGGCCAGGACCGGACAGGTGATGGCGTCCCAGGCGGGCCAGATCTCATAGGCCCCGGCGCTGGCGGCGAACACCCGCATGACGTCGGGATCGTAATGGACGGTGATCCGGCCATCGTCGCGGCGGCGTGCCGAAGACTCGGCCATGCGACACCATTCCTCATCGCTGAGCTGGCCATAGGGCTTGTACACCAGCCGCAGAAAACCCTCGAATTCCGCCATGCCGGCGAAGTCGGGACTCTGTGTGACATAGCTGCGGATACGCTCCACCGCCGCCGGATTGAGGGTCGGACCGATATCGTTGACCACCAGGCGACGGATGCGGTCTCGCAATGGCCCCGCCGCCAGCAGCATCCCCAGCGCCCCGCCCATGGAGGTGCCGATCCAGGTGAGCCCTTCGATCCCCATGATATCGAGCAGCCTCTCGGCATGAATCATGTAGGCGTCGAGGGTGTAATCCGTATCCGGCGCCGCCGACCAGCTCGACAGGCCGCGCCCCAGCGTGTCGGGACAGATCACCCGGTAACGATTGCTGAAATGCGAGGCCAGAATGTCGAAATCGCGCCCGGTGCGGGCCAGACCATGCCACATCACCAGGGCCGGAGAGGCCGCATCGCCCCACTCGGTCACATGCAATTCGTAACCGCCGACAGCGTAATATCGCGAACGGGATAGGGTCATAGGACAGCCCAAAGATTGGAACAGCTCAAAATGGCGGTGATCCCGGATATTCCAGCCCAAGACCGACTATTATAGGGGGGTGATGGGAGTTATCCATATATGCATTTCGCTGGCCTCCACAAGCGGAGGTTGACAAACCCTGCTCGCGGGGACGAAAATTTGGAATTACGCACGGGCATCTCATATCTTGCGATGCCCGAATTGGAGAGGCTGTCGTGACGGCACTCCGCGTGGATTGCCGGTGCACCGATGGGAAGGGGCGGCAACGTGAAGAGGTCTGGTGACCAGAAATCCGGCCCTCCCCAGAGGCCGCTCGAGGTGCTGATCGTCGATGCCGATACGGCGTCCGCCGAGCGGGTGCGTGGATTGATCACCGGAGAATGCGGACTCAGCGCCAATATCTCCCAGGTCGCCTCGGCCGAGGATGCCACGGCCCGGCTCGACACCGGGGCGATCGATCTTTGTCTGGCCGATTACCGGCTGAGCCACGAAAGCGGTTTCGGCTTCACCACCAGCGGCGACGGCCGCCACCCCAATACCGCCTTCGTCTTTCTGGCCGATCAGGGCCGCAAGGACTGGGTCTATTCCGCCCTGCGCCACGGCGCCCAGGATTGCGTGCGCAAGGACCACCTCGATCCTTACGAAATGGCGAAGACCATGGCCTTCGCCCTGTACCACAAGAGCCGGGAGATGGAGCTTTGCGCCGCCGCCTTGCGCGATTCCCTGACCGGCTTGGGCAATCGGGCCCTGTTCGGCGAACAGATCAAGATTCTCATCGAGCAGGCCAGACGCAATCATGAACAGCTGGCGATCCTGTTCATGGACGTGGACGGCTTGAAGCCCGTCAATGACCGCCTGGGTCATTCCGTCGGCGACCGCCTGCTGCAGCAGATCGCCAAGCGGGTTACCGGCGCCACCCGCAAAAGCGACGTGGTGGCGCGTATGGGCGGCGACGAGTTCGCGGCGGTTTTGCCGCGCATCACGTCGCTGCAGACGGTCACCCAGGTGGTGCGCAGCCTGACCGAAGCCGTCGAGGCCAAGCCCTATGACATCGATTCTCACTCCATCAGCATCGGACTGAGCTGCGGCGCCGCCATCTATCCCGACGATTCCGAGAGCATCGACGAATTGCTGCACATCGCCGACACCCGCATGTACGCCACCAAGGCGCGGCGCCGCGCCGCCAGGCTGCCTGCCGCCGCCTCGCCTCCCCAGACCATGACCTGGCTCTCCAAGCCGAGCGAATAAGACTGCCCCTTTTGCCGGCCCGCTTGGGCTTGTATATCTGGGGGCAATTGCGGTGTTTGGATGGATGTCATGCTCAAGCTTGCCGATGCTGCCCTGCTGCGTAATCAGGCCTATGTGAACGGAGCCTGGATCTCCGCCGATTCCGGCACCACCTTCGCGGTCACCAATCCCGCCGACGGGACCGAACTGGCCCGAGTGCCGGCCATGGGCGCCGCCGAGACCCGGCGGGCCATCGAGGCCGCCGACAGCGCCTGGGGCGCCTGGAAGGCCAGGACCGCCAAGGAGCGCGCCGCCATCCTGCGCCGCTGGTTCGAACTGATCCTGTCCGCCCAGAACGATCTGGCCGTACTGATGACCGCCGAACAGGGCAAGCCCCTGGCCGAGGCCAAGGGTGAAATCGTCTATGGCGCCGCCTTCATCGAATGGTTTGCCGAGGAGGCCAAGCGCGTCTACGGCGACGTCATCCCCGAACACGCCGCCGGCAAGCGCATCATCGTCACCAAGGAACCGGTGGGAGTGGTCGCCGCCATCACGCCGTGGAACTTCCCCATCGCCATGATCACCCGCAAATGCGCCCCGGCCCTGGCCGCCGGCTGCCCGGTGGTGGTCAAGCCGGCCGAGGACACGCCGCTTTCCGCCCTGGCCCTGGCCGTATTGGCCGAGCGCGCCGGCATCCCGGCCGGAATCTTCAACGTCGTCACCGCCGGCGACCCGGTGGCGGTGGGCGCCGAACTGACCGGCAATGCCAAGGTGCGCAAGCTCAGCTTCACCGGCTCCACCGAGGTGGGCAAGCTGCTGATGGCCCAATGCGCCGCCACGGTCAAGAAGCTGTCCCTGGAACTGGGCGGCAACGCGCCGTTCATGGTTTTCGACGATGCCGATCTGGATGCGGCGGTGGCAGGTGCCATGGCGTCGAAATACCGCAATACCGGCCAGACCTGCGTCTGTGCCAACCGCCTGCTGGTCCAGGACGGCATCTATGACGCCTTCGCCGCCAGGCTGGCCGAAGCGGTGGCGGCTCTCAAGGTCGGCCCCGGCCTGGAAGGCGAGTTCCAGCAAGGGCCGCTGATCAACGAGGAGGCGGTGCTCAAGGTCGAACGCCACATCGCCGATTGTCTGGCCAAGGGCGCCCGGATCATCACCGGCGGCAAGCGCCACTCCCGGGGCGGCACCTTCTTCGAGCCCACCATCCTGGCCGACGTCACTCCGGCCATGGCTCCGGCCCGCGAGGAGACGTTCGGCCCGGTGGCGCCGCTGTTCCGCTTCAAGACCGAGGACGAGGCGGTGCGCATGGCCAACGATACCGAATTCGGTCTGGCCGCCTATTTTTATTCCCGCGACGTCGGCCGGGTGTGGCGGGTGTCGCGCGCCCTGGAATACGGCATCGTCGGCATCAACGAAGGCATCATATCCACCGAAGTGGCGCCGTTCGGGGGCATGAAGGAATCCGGCCTGGGCCGTGAGGGCTCCAAGTACGGTATCGAGGATTTCCTGGAAGTGAAGTACCTGTGCATGGGCGGCATCTGAACGCCACCCATGCCCGGCCGATCCCGGATCAGGTAATGTTGAAGCGCGACAGGGTCTCGGCCAGATCGTCGCCGAACTGAGGGCCCTTGCGGATCAGAGAGGCGCGCGGCGGCAGGCCCTTGAGCTTGGGATTGCCCCATTCATAGCTGGTGAACAGGGCGAAGGGGATCGCCTCGGTCACCGGCATGGCCCCCAGGGCACACCCCAGATCGACACCGCTGAGCAGGCCCAACTCGACCGACGCGATCACCATGTCCGGGCGGGTGCGCACCACCGTCTCCATGGCGGCGAAGCCGTCGCGGATGGTCGAGGTGCGATAGCCGCAGGCGGCCAGTTCACGCTCGACGATGCGCGACATGGCCTTTTCCGGCACCACCAGCAGAATCTCGACATTCTTCTTTTCGATCTTGCCGAAATCGATATCGCCGGTGCGCTTGGCCGGCAGGGCGCGGACCACCGCCGGTGCGTCGGCCTCGGAGACCTGCTCGCCATCGGCCAGCTTCTCGATCTTGTCGATGAAGATCTGAATCTCGTCCAGCTCGGATGAACCGGCATCCTTCAACTCGCCCACATATTCGTCGAAGCGGTGGGTCACCAGCTTGATCATCGGCAGGTTGAGGCCGTGAGCATGGCTGCGCAGATTGCTGGCCTCGCGCTTGAGGGTGGCCAGGCCTTCAACCGAGGGAACGCTCTTGGACCGCATGTTGCCGAGCAAGACCTGAAGCTGGCTGGCGGTATCGCGCAGCTCTTCCAGGAACTCGTTGATGACGCGAAGTTCGTTCTCGTTATCGGCCGTATCAATCACAGACATGATTCCCCCCAAAGGATGCATCCACAAAGGGATACACGGAAAGTTCCGTCAGGAAAACCTCTCCGATGGGAGAACCTACTCGGCGGCGCATCGCTCGCTGTTGAGCATGTCGGCCAAGGTGTAGTCATCCAGCACCTTGAAGAAGGCCGAAAGGCCCGAGGACAAGGCATCGCGGGCGATGCAATCGCCATTCAGACGGCATTCATCCGGGGAATCGCAGCGCATGCAGCGGACCAGGGCGAAATCATCCTCGGTCTCGCGGATGAATTGGCCCAGCTTGACCTCTTCCGGCTGCTTGAGCAGACGAACGCCGCCATATTTGCCCCGCACCGTCTCCAGGTAACCGCTTCGCCCGAGTTGGTGGACCACCTTGGTGAGGTGATTCTTGGATATCCCGTAGCACTCGGCGATTTCGTTGATGGTAACCAGATCACCTTTGTGGCGTCCCACATGAACGAGAACCCGCAAGGCGTAATCGGTGTGCAGAGTGAGGCGCATGGAGCCTATATCCATAGAAAAATTGTGACCAATCGAAACATGCTGCGGTAATATTTGATTTTGGTCAAGCCAGACAAGAGGCATGGTTGCGGGCGCCATCCCCCCCTCGACGACAAATTCATCCTCCGGTGGGCTGCCCCCTTCCCTGCGGGCCAGATCGCCCTGTACCATCTGGCCTGGACAAGGTCGGTAGGATGGGGACCGGCGGGAATGGCCTATGCGCGCATCGTTCGTTGGATCAGGGCCCTGCCCATCGCCTGGCGTATTCCGCTGGTGGTGGCCCTCAACGTGTTCGTGGCCTTGGCGGTGGGCGGGCTTGGCTGGCATGCCGCCTCGGTGATCAACGCCGATCTGGACGAATTGCGCACCGTCCAGCGCCGGACCAGCGCCCTGGCCGAGATCGACATCCGCGCCTCGCGCCTGCAGGGCATGATCCGCCAATATCTGGCCAATCCCACCGATGATCTGCTCAAGGACGCCATGCGCCGCTCCGAGGAGCTGTTCGTGGCCATGGGCGACGCCACCACCCATCTCAAACCCCTATCCGAAGACGCCGACGCCATGAATCAGGCGGCAAGGCGATTCGTCACCGGCTTTCAGACCCTGAAGGCCATCAACGCCGACATCCTGCGTCTTTACGAAAGCGAGGTGGTGCAATCCACCAGCGAGATGTCCGGCCTTTACGCCATTCTTAATTCCACCGCCCGCTCGCGGCCAGGCGACCCCTTGAGCCCGGCCCTGGTCAAGTCGCACGAGAATTTCGTCGAAGCCCTGATCGCCATCAACGCCTTCTACTTCAACGGCGCCTCGTTCGGGTCGGTCAACGCCCATTCCAGCCTGCAACGGGTCACCGATACCATTTCGACCCTGGCAGGCCTGTCCGGCAGCGACCTCCAGCGCGACGCCCTGGCGGTGATCGGCAAGCGGGCCCGCACCCTGTCCGGGGCCATCGACGCCATCGCCAGGGGGTTCGACGAGCGCTCGCGCATTCTCAACGACGAGGTGGATGCCAGTCAGGTGGTCATGTCGGCAGCCATCGACCGCCTGATCTCCCAGGGGCGTGACCGCGAGGAAAAGCTGCAGCGCCGCTCGCGCCATCAATTGCTGCGCCTGGCCCTGGTCGGTGCCGCGGCGGCCTTGGGCCTGCTGTTGGTGGGGGCCTGGATCAGCTGGATGATCGGCCAAAGTATCCGGTCGCCCCTGCTGCGCCTGCGCGAAACCATGGAGGCCGGAGCCGGCGGCGACTGGTCCCAGGAAGTGGAGGACCGCGATCTTCACGACGAATTGGCCGCCATGGCCCGCACCGTCGAGGTCTTCAAGCGCAATTCCATCGAGAAGCAGCGGTTGGAAGCCGAACGGACCGAGGCCGGTCGCCGGGCCGAGGAAACCAACCGCCGCACCTTGCAGGATCTGCTGGCCCAGATGGAGGCGCACCAACACCCGCAATCCTTCGCCCAGCCGGTGGCCGCCGCCCCCGAAACCGAAGCCGCCGAGATCGCCGCCGTCTTCAACCGCGTGCTGGCCAAGTTCCATGAAGCCAACCGCGACCGCGACACCGCCATCTGCGAGCTGACCACCGCCAAGGAAAGCGCCGAGGCCGCCAATATCGCCAAATCAGCCTTCCTGGCCACCATGAGCCATGAAATCCGCACCCCCATGAACGGGGTGATCGGCATGCTGGAATTGCTCGACCATACCCCGCTGGATGCCGATCAGCGCGATCTGGTGGCCACCACCCGCGAGTCCAGTCTGGCCCTGCTGCGCATCCTCGACGACGTGCTCGACTTCTCCAAGATCGAGGCCGGTCGCATGGAAATGGAGCGGATGCCGGTGCGGATCGATCGCCTGATCGACGGCGTGGTCCAGACGGTGGCGCCGGCCGCCTCGGCCAAGGGATTGACCCTGTCGGCCTTTATGGACCCCGGCCTGCCCGTCCAGGTCATGGCCGACCCCGTACGGCTGCGTCAGATCCTGTTCAATCTGGCTGGCAATGCGGTCAAGTTCACCAGCAATGGCCATATCTCCATCCTGGCCGAGAATTGCGGCAGCGATGAATCCGGCAGGGTGATCCTGGGCATTCGGGTCATCGATACCGGTATCGGCATCGACGGCGATCTGCGCGACAAGCTGTTCCGCCCCTTCACCCAAGCCGAGACCTCCACCACACGGAGATTCGGCGGTACCGGATTGGGCCTGTCCATCACCAGGCGCCTGGTGGATCTGATGGATGGCAGCGCCGGCTTCGAATCGAGGCCGGGCCATGGCTCGTCCTTCTGGTGCAAGCTGCCCCTGCCGGTGGTGGAACCGGAAAACCCGGAGATCGAGACGGCCGGAATCGACTTCATGGGCATGCGCATCCTGGTGGTCGATCCCGATACCGAGGAACGCACTCTGATCGCCTTGGTGACCGAACAGGGCGGCGCCGCCGTGGTGCGGGTGCCCGGCGCCAAGGAAGCGGTCGCCGCCTCACGCAAGGCCACCGCCACCCAGGCACCGTTCGATCTGGCACTGCTGGCCGCCGATTCGGTCAGTGCCGAGGATCTGATCCCCCTGGGCTCGACGCCGCTGATGTTCATCGAGGGCAATGACGCGGCCCGGCGCTTCCAGCTTGAGCGTCTGGCCAATTGCGTGGGGTTCCTGGGCCGGCCGCTCAACCGGCGGCAATTGCTGCTGGCGGTGGCCAAGGGCGTCCACTCCTCGCCCCCCGTTCAAGCCCACCGTCCCTTATGCGCCCCGGCGACACCGCCGCCGGTGCCGCAGACCGTGACCTGGAGCGGCGATCCCATCCTGGTGGCCGAGGATCACCCGGTGAACCAGCAGGTCATCATGCGCCAGCTGCATCTGCTTGGCTTCGCCGCCGAACTCTGCCCCGACGGGGAAGCCGCCCTGGCGGCATGGCGGGCCAAGCCCTTCGCCATGGTGCTGACCGATTGCCACATGCCGGTCATGGACGGCTTCCAGCTTACCGCGGCCATCCGCGCCGAAGAGGCAGGAAGCGGCCGCCATACTCCGATCCTGGCACTGACCGCCAACGCCCTGGCGGGTGAGGCCGAACGCTGCACCGATGCCGGCATGGATTACTATCTGGCCAAGCCGGTCGAGCTGCCCCAATTGCGCCAAGCCCTCAAGCACCTGCTTCCGTCATATGAAGTAAGTTAGTTTTCTCCGCATTTTCAAAGCAGTAGCGCTACAAAGTGTCATACTTCGTGCTTTGCAAATTTAGTAAATAATCGATAAACCTAGTATGAACAGGTGATTTACATGCGCTGACGAAGCGGTGCATCAGGGGATTTCTGGCATGCCCAGAGACGATGTCGGCGGCAAGAAGTGGATGGAGGGGCAAGTCAAACGCGACCCCCGCGACCACAATGACGTCGTCAAGGTGATCAACGAAACCCTGAAGACCCGCGTGGCCGATATCTTCCGCACGCTGATTCCCGCGTTCGAAGATACGCCCGGCGCGGAATTCTACGACATCGTCATGACCAATTCGGAGATGCTGCACGGTTGCATCACCATCTTCCGCCGCCGCCGCGACGCCTTCCGCAATCTGCTGGTGGACGGGCGGGGCCGGCCGGTCAACGATGATTTCGTGGCGTTGCGCTGCGGCCGTTCGGTCCACGACGTCATCGCCATGATCGTCCGCACCCATGCCAAGCGTCACTTCAAGGCCACTTTGGGCGGCGACCCCAACAATCCCGCCTCGCGCGCCGGACGCATGTACCAGGCCATCAACGAATACCTGATCCACGACTGGCAGGTGCCGCTGGTGCCCCATTACGCGCCTTTGCCGCTGCACAAGGTTCAGGAGATGGGACCGCGCCTGCTCGATATCCGCGAGGCCGAGATTCTGGACGCCATCACCGCCGCCGCCAATGCCTCGCATGCCTTGCCGATGCCGATGTCCATGCCGGTGCCGCCGCCACCATCGACTCCGCCGCCGCTGCCGCCCCGTTTCGAGGTCCGCGCCGCCGATTCCCCCATGGGCGCCGGCCCCTCCCGGAACCGGCCGCCCATGCCCGAGGCTCGGCCCGCCGGCACGCCTCAGGAAGAGTTCTGGTGGGACGCACTGACCGACCGCTCGGTGGTGGCGGTTTTGGGAAGCCGCGGCAACAATGAGATGCGCGAAATCGTCGCCGCCCTGGCCGGGCTCAATGAAACCGTCCGCGCCGAGCTGTTCGCCGGCCTGTCGCTCACCACCTATCAGGCGGCGGTCTGCATGGCCACCGCCTTCAAGGCCCTGGGCCGGGCCGGCTTCAACTCCATGTTCGGCGAGCCGGGCAAGCCCGCCCAGATCATCGCCCTGGGCCGCCAGATGAAGAAACGCGGCATCGGCTCGCGCACCGAGCTCAGGGCCCTGCCGGCCCATGTGGAGGGCGCCCTCAAGGGCTGAGGGCGCCCTCTTTTCCTATTCCGCCGTGAACACCGGCTTGCGCTTGGCGCGGAAAGCGGCGACGCCCTCCGCGTAATCCTTGGTCTCCAGGAAACGATAGCACTCGTCCAGCTCGGCTTCGGAGATGGGCCTGGCATCGTCCAGGCGGGCGATGAAGGCCTTGTGCCAGCGATTGGCCAGGGGCGCTCCGGCGGCGATGCGCTTGGCGGTGGCCGAGATTTCCGCCTCCATGGCTTCGTCGTCCACCACTCGGTTGATCAGACGCTTGGCCAGGGCTTCCCCGGCATCGAAGACGCGGCCTTCCAGCAGCACTTCCAGCGCCGCCGCCGCCCCCACCACCCGGCGAATCTGCGCCAGTTCGGGATAGGCCATCACCACCGAGATCTTGTTGATGGGAACGCCGAACTTGCCCGATTTGGCCGAGATGCGCATGTCGCAGCAGCAGGCCAGTTCCAGACCGCCGCCGACGCAAGGCCCCCAGATGGCGGCGATCACCGGCTGCGGGCAGGAGCGCACCGCCTCCAGCGCACCGCGCAT
>JACQAD010000098.1 GCA_016195125.1 Magnetospirillum sp. | reverse complement strand
CGGTTATAGGCGAGCTTGAACCAGTGAATCATCTGCGACGGCGGCCCGGGATTGGGCGGCGTGGTGTAGTTGAACCACACATAGGTGCCGCTGCCCAGACCGGTTTCCACGAAGCAGAACACCTTACCGTCGTATTCACGGGCGAACGAGCCCTCCTGGCAGAGCGACACCAGATTGTCGATGGTGACGTCGGCCTCGAAATGGGCGGTGGAGCCGGCCTTCGAAATCGGAATATTGGTGGTGTCGCCGACCACGAAGACGTTGGTCGAGCCTTCGCGGTACAGGGTTTTGGTGTTGGTCGGCACCCAGCCGCCCTTGCCCAGCCCCGAATCGTCGATCACCTGGGCGCCCTGGTGGGGCGGAATAGTGATCAGGAGGTCATAGGGCAGTTCGGAGCCTTCCATGGAGGTCAGCGTCTTCTTTTCCGGATCGACGCTTTCGGTATTGAAGAAGGTCTCGTACTTGATGCCCAGCTTCTCGAATTCCGGCTTGGCCCAATGGGCCACGGGCTCGAGGGCGTGCAGGCGGCCGATGGGATAGGTATAGGTCAGCTCGGTCTTGTCCCACAGGCCCTTGGCCTTGAGGAAGTCGTGGAGCATGAACGCCACTTCCAGCGGCGCCACCGGGCATTTATGCGGAGCGTTGACGTTGATGACGATCTTGCCGCCCTGGAACTCGTTCAACGCGGTGCGCAGTTTGCGGGCGCCGTCCAGATCGTAGAACCAATGGCCGCCTTCCTTCATGCCGGGGATATTCTGCGGCATGATGCGCGAGCCCGTGGCCAGGACCAGATAATCATACTTGAAGGTCCGGCCGGCCTCAGTGGTGACCTGGTTCTTTTCCACGTCGATGTGCTTGGCGGGATCGACAAAGAAGTTGACCCGCTTGTCCAGAACCTTGCGCTGCTCGCGGAACAGCTCGGCCTCACGCATGCGGCCGAAGGGGATGTAAAGCAGGCCCGGCTGATACATATGAGTATCGGTGGTGCCCAGCATGGTGATGTTGAGGGCGCCGGTACGCAACTCGGTCCCCATCTGACGGCAGATACCATTGGCGACGATGGTGCCCGCAAGCCCCCCGCCGACGATCAGAATCGTCTTCGACATGAACTCCCTCCCTACGAGAGTAATGATTCGTCCGAATTACCATAAAGCCGTCTACGCGGCCTTGGGGGCGCCTTCTCAGCGCCCCACAATCTTAAATTGGCGTCGTCTATGCTACGCTTACTTAGCCTTGCGCACCACCACCGACCAATAGCCGTCATGCTCCGACGTCTCGACCACGGAATGGCCGACCTTGGCGCACCAGGCGGGAATGTCGGAGGCAGAGCCCTTGTCGGACGACCACACATCCACCTCGTCGCCGATCTCGGCCAGCTTGAGGGCGGCGATCAGCTCCATCAGCGGCCCTGGGCAAAAGGCGCCGCGAGCATCGATCTTCTGGCGTTCAGCCATGATGTTTTTCCTTCTTATCCGCGTAAATGTCAGATGGTGATCAGCTCGCCGCTCTCGGCGTCGGCAAGGAACTTGGCGAGGCCCAGAGGGCCATCGAACAGATCCTCGGTCAGGTTCTTGTCGCAATCCCAATGCTTGAGATCAAGCACCATGGAGCAGCACCACACCTTCATCTCCCCCAGCATCTTGCCCTGGCCGAACAATTCGACGGCGTCGGGGACATTCTGGGTCTTGAACATCTCGTGGAAATGCCCGCCCTGGTAACGCTCGGCCGGGCTCTTGCCGCGCTCGAACGCCAGGATGGCGTTCATGGTGACGAACACCTCGACCGGCCGGTCGGAGACGGCGGCCACCGAGGCCACCATGGCGGCCAATTGGATTTTCTCGTGCTCCCCCGAGCACAGCATGATGTAGAGTGGCTTGGTCTGCATCGGCTCCCCGCATTCTATGGTTCAGCGCCGGCTTATAAGAACCGGCTTACCTTCGATTTTTATTATATACACAGATTCTAGGGTTTTGCCGCAAGTAGATTTCACCGAATTCCCCCATAAGCCCTAGCCACTCCGGGCCAGCCCATGCAGTTCGGGGACAAGTCGATCAGCCCCCCTGGAATTCGAGGCACCACCAACCACATATGTAAGTAGTAGCCCATAGGGCGTGGGGTGATAATGCCGGGAATTTGGAAGCATGGGCCATCCCTCGCATTGCTGGCGCTGGTCCTGATGGCGCTCAGCTATGTGGGCATCATCGTCGTCGGTGATTTCGAGCGGCGAATCGAATCGAACCGGTCGGAAATCCGCAGCGGTCTCAACGACTTCGTGGTTGCCACCGATGCGTATTTCGAGACCTATGAGGCTGTGGTCGGCACCGTGGCCGAGACCGATTGCGTCCGCAACAGAGGCCTGGGCGGCGAAAGCTGCGCCGAATTGTTCAGCCGCCTCAACCGCCATTTTTTCCGCATCGTCAATTTCGCGGCCATTGACGGCCGGGGCCGGTTCTTCGCATCGGGAACGCCTTTTCCACCATCGGGACCACCCGATGCTTCCGCCTTTCCCTTCTTCCAGGAGATGGCCAAGGGGAATCGGGCGCTTTACGTCATGGACCCTCACCGCGGGCCGGTGACGGGCGAAGCGGTCACCGGTTTCGTCCTGCCTCTTTATGACCAGAACCATTCATTCGACGGCGTGATCGGCGTGTCGCTCCGCTTTCAGGAATTGGAGACCATCTGGCGCAAGGCCAAGCCCAACGGCAATGTCGGCCTTCTGGTCTTCGACCGCCATGGCGAGGTGATCTTCACCGGCGGCGAAAACCAGCCGGCTCAACGCCTGTCCCAGGACGAACAGCATCACCTGTTCAACAGGCTGCAACACGATGAGGGCGTGGTGGAGATCGGTTCGCAAAGCTATATCTTCCGTTCCAGCAGGGTCGCCGGAAACGACTGGCTGGCCGTGGCGATTCTTCCCGGCCCCTATGGCATCAAGACCTATCTGCGCGACACCGCCGCCCTGCCGCAATTGCTGTTGCCGACCCTGGTTCTGGCTTTCCTCGCCTTTTTCCTGTCCTATCGCGACTGGCGCAATATCTTCGCCTTGGAAGAGCAGGTGGTCACCCGCACCGCCGAATTGCTCCAGGCCAATGCCGAAATGAAGCGCGCCAACCGGGATCTGGCCCACACGGTGGCGGAATTGGAAACCTTTGCCTGGGTGGCGTCCCATGACCTGCGCGAGCCGCTGCGGACGGTCAGCGCCTATGTCAGCATGATTGAAAAGCGGTATGGCGGAATGCTCGACGAGGATGGGCGAACCTTCATCGCCTATGCCCGCGACGGCGCCAAGCGGATGAACGATCTGGTTCTCGACCTGTTGGATTATGTGAAGGTCGGCCGGGACGACGGG
Source organism: Magnetospirillum sp. (assembly GCA_016195125.1). GTDB lineage: Bacteria > Pseudomonadota > Alphaproteobacteria > Rhodospirillales > Magnetospirillaceae > Phaeospirillum. The sequence continues at coordinate 4,881 of JACQAD010000098.1, read as the reverse complement.
CCGCGAAGCCATGTTCAGACCGGGAATGCCATCGCCCTGGTCCTCGGCGATCTTCATAATCTTGTGGAACGGGCCGGCGCCATGGTCCGCATCGACCCGACCCTGCCGGCCATCTTGTTCATCAATGAAGGCGACCTGACCCGCCTGTTCCTCAACCTCCTCGAAAATGCCATCAAGTTCCGCCATCCCGAGCGAGAGCCGGTGATCGTCATCTCCGCCCATCCCGAGCCGGAAGGCCTGGTTTTCCAGGTCGAAGACAACGGCATCGGCATCGAGGCCGAGTATTACGACAAGATCTTCACCCTGTTTCAGCGGCTCGATCCGGGGAACGAGGGTGGAGGAACCGGCATTGGCCTGACCGTCTGCCGCAAGATCGTCGGTCGTTATGGCGGTCGGATATGGGTGGAATCGCAAACCGGAACCGGCAGCCGGTTCAGGTTCACCCTGCCCGACGCCATCCCTCCCGACACCATTCCCTTCGCCTGAGATCCGGTCGAGAAGACGGATCGGCGACGCCACTTCCATGTTGCGGCTCCCATCCCCCCTCCTTATTATGCCGCAGCCTAAGGCGTCCGGATATCCGCCGCCTCCTCTTCGTTTGTCTGGACCCGGCTCAGCCCCATGCTCGATGTCTTTCGCACTGCCTCGAAAACCTGGATCGTCAGGCTCCTGTTCGCCCTGCTGGCGCTGAGCTTCGTGGCCTGGGGAGCCGGCGATGTTCTCCGTGGCGGTGTCGGCCGCAGCCCGGCCATCGAAATCGGCCGCACCACATTGTCGGCGGGCGAGGTGATGGCCGAGTTCAAGCGCGAGGTCGAGCGGCTGCAGCCCCTGTTCGGTGGCAAGCTCACCGTCGACGACGCCCGCAAAATGGGGATGATGGACCGCACCATCGATTCGATCATCGCCCGGACCCTGATCGACGAAGCCGCCAAGTCCCTGGGACTGGCCGCCACCGACGAGACCATTCTCAAGAAAGTGGCCGGCAACCCCGCCTTCAAGGGGCCGACCGGCCAGTTCGACCGCGATATCTTCCGCCAGCGCCTGGCCCGGGCCGGTTTCTCCGAAGAGTCGTTCATGAAGGCCGAGCGGGCCAATATGGTCCGCAACCAGATGGTGGAAAGCGTCGCCGCCGGTATCGGCGCGCCGATTGCCCTCACCGACCCTCTGCTGCGCTGGCGTGAAGAGCGCCGGGTGGCCGAGACCTTCCTGGTCAAGGACGAGTCCATCCCCCTGCCCTCCGCCCCCGATTCATCCCAGGTCGAAGCCTATTACAAGGACAATGTCAGCCGCTTCATGGCGCCGGAATTCCGGGCCCTGACCGTGCTGCTGCTGCGTCCCGCCGACGTGGCCGCCGGCATCGACATCGACGAGACGATGGTGCGCGAGGCCTATCAGCAGCGCCAGGAAGAGTTCAATACGCCTGAGCGCCGCACCGTCTCGCAGATCGTCTTCGACGAGCAATCCTCCGCCGCCAAGGCCACCGACATGGTGACCCAGGGCAAGGATCTGGCCGCCATCGCCAAGACCCTGAACGCCGAGATCATCGAACTGGGCTCGGTGGAAAAGGGCGACCTGCCCGAAGGTCTGGCCGAGGCCGTGTTCAAGCTGCCCGCCGGCGGCACCGGCCAGCCGGTCAAGACGGCGCTGGGCTGGCATGTGGTCAAGGTCAGCCAGATCCAGGCTGGTCGCACCCGGACCTTCACCGAGGTCAAGGGCCAGCTGGAACAGGATCTGCGCAAGGAAAAGTCCCTGGACGGCCTGTCGGAACTGGCCAACAAGGTGGAAGACGCCCTCGGCGGCGGCGCCAGCCTGGAAGAGGCCGCCAAGCGCTTCAACCTCAAGACCGTCAAGTTCAACGCCGTGGACGCACAGGGCCGCGGCGCCAACGGCAAGCCGGTGGCCGACCTGCCCAAATCCGACCAGTTCCTGGACGTGGCCTTCCACACCGACCAGGGCACCGAAAGCCCGCTGACCGAGGTGCAGAACAACGGCTATTTCCTGCTGCGCGTCGACGGCGTCACGCCGCCCGCTCCCAAGGCGCTGGCCGATATCAAGGGCGAGGTCGTCGCCACCTGGCAGGCCGAACGGCGCCAGGAACTGGCCCGCGACAAGGCCTTGAAACTGGCCGAACGCATCAAGGCCGGCGAGAGCGCCGCCCAGGTCGCCCAGTCGGCCGGGGTCAAGCTGGAGGTGTCCAAGCCCTTCACCCGCGAATCCAACGAAGGCCCGGTTCTGCCCCCCAACGTGGTGGCCGAACTGTTCAAGGCGCAGCCGGGCGGCGTCGCCACCGGCTCGCTGCAGGGCGGTACCCTGGTGGCCCGTCTGGCCAGCGTGGTGCCCTTCGACATCGCCGCCAATGCGGGCGTGACCCAGGCGGCCCGCCTGCGGGTGTCCCAGGCGGTCGCCACCGACATCGCCGACCAGTACATCGCCGCTCTCAACGCCGCCATCGGCGTCAAGGTCGATCGTCCTCAGCTGACCCGCGAAGAGTAAGAATGAGCCCCCAGACCGACTTTTCCACCTTTGCCGCTTCCTACGAATCCGGTAAGCCGCAGGTGATCTGGCGGGTCTTGGTGGCCGATCTGGAAACTCCGGTTTCCGCCTTCATCAAGCTGGCCAACAATCAGCCCAATTCCTTCTTGCTGGAATCCGTGGAAGGCGGCGCCGTGCGCGGCCGCTATTCCATCCTCGGCATGAAGCCGGATCTGTTGTGGAAATGCGTCGGCAATCAAGCCTGGGTCAACCGCAACGCCCGCGCCAAGACCGGCGGCTTCGAGCCCTGCCCGGTGGCGCAAGCCTCCGGTGCCCTTGATAGCCTGCGGGCTCTGGTGGCGGAAAGCCGCATCGAGATGCCGCCCCATCTGCCCCCCATGTCGGCGGGCCTGATCGGCTATATGAGCTACGACATGGTGCGGCTGGCGGAAACGCTGCCCGATGCCAATCCCGACCCGATCGGTGTGCCGGACGGCATCTTCATGCGCCCGACCATCATGGCGGTGTTCGATAACGTCAACGGCACGCTGACCGCCGTGGCGCCGGTCTGGCCGCGTCCGGGAATGGATGCCCAGGCCGCCTGGGATCTGGCCTGCGAGCGCCTCGATCACATCGTCGAATCCCTGGAATCACCGCTGCCCCACACCTATGCGGGCTTCGCCAGGGACCAGCATCAGCCGGTTCCGGTGCCCAGCGTCTCGCCCGAGCATTACTGCCGCATGGTGGAGAAGGCCCAGGAATACATCGCCGCCGGCGACATCTTCCAGGTGGTGCTGTCCCAGCGTCTGGCAGTGCCGTTCAAGCTGCCGCCGTTTTCGCTGTACCGCTCGCTCCGGCGCCTCAATCCCAGCCCGTTCCTGTTCTTCCTGGATTTCGGCGGCTTCCAGCTGGTGGGCTCCAGCCCTGAAATCCTGGTTCGTCTCAGGGACGACAAGATCACCATCCGCCCCATCGCAGGCACGCGGCGCCGCGGCAAGACCCCCGCCGAGGACGAGGAACTGGCCGCCGACCTGCTGGCCGACCCCAAGGAACTGGCCGAGCATCTGATGCTGCTGGATCTGGGCCGCAACGATGTGGGCCGGGTCGCCGCCATCGGCTCGGTCAAGGTCACCAAGAAGATGGCGGTGGAGTATTATTCCCACGTCATGCACATCGTCTCCAACGTCGAGGGCCAGATTCGTCCGGGCTGCGACGCCATGGACGCCCTGATGGCCGGGTTCCCGGCGGGCACCACCTCGGGCGCCCCCAAGATCCGGGCCATGGAAATCATCGACGAGCTGGAGACCGAGCGGCGCTCGTTCTATGCCGGCGCCATCGGCTATTTCGACGGCAACGGCAACATGGACACCTGCATCGCGCTGAGGACCACCCTGGTCAAGGACGGCACCATGTATGTCCAGGCCGGGGCCGGCATCGTCGCCGATTCGGTGCCGCTGTCCGAGCACGAGGAATGCCTGAACAAGGCCCGTGCCCTGGTCCGTGCCGCCGAGGACGCCATCGAGTATACGCTGGTCAAGCAATAGGGAGATTCCGGGGCGTTTGCCCCGGCCCCCGATCGGGGGGATGCCCTGCCTCCAGGCGGGTGTGGGCGACCGCCCAATATTTCACCCCTTCGTTACCGAATCCGCCACCAGCTTGTGTCGAGATCGACGCTGCGGATTTCCACGTTCTGGACCTCGACGCCCCAGGATTCTGTGCGCTCATCGAGAATGCGGCGGATGGCCTGCTTGAGGTCGTCCTGCTGTCCCAGCAATTGGTCGAGGCTGTGCGAGCCCAGGGTCGAGCGGGTGGTGATCTGGGCCAGCTGGCTGACCGCTTCGCGGTAATTGGCCACCTCCAGCACCGCCTTCTTGGCGTCGCAGACCCGGTAATAGACCACCGCCGTCACCTTGACCGAGACATTGTCCTTGCTGATGACGTCCTGGGTCGGCACTTCCATCACCGCCAGGCGGATATCCACCGGCAACAGGGTCTGCACGAAGGGAATCACCAGCCGCAGGCCGGGCTCGCGGGTGCCGGTATAGCGGCCCAGGGTCAGAACCACCCCCTTCTGGGTCTGGGGCACGATACAGATGGACTTGGCCAGAACGATGATCGCCGCCAGGGCGAGCAGGAGCCACAGGATCATGGACGGAGGCATGGTTCTTCTCCCAAAGGATGGCAGAGCTTAGTTCCCTTTCCCCCCATAAGCCATAACCACTCCCCCTTGCCATTCCTCTCCTCCTCCGGCATATTGCGATTCATTCGCATTTGCATTTGGAGGGAGCGATGGGATTCATGGAAAGCCGGCCGATCCTGGGTCACCGCGTGATGACCGCAAGGGACTACATCTGGCTCGCGGTTCTGGGCGCGGCCGAGCGTACCCCCCTGACCATGGACGCCGCCGCC
>JACQAD010000110.1 GCA_016195125.1 Magnetospirillum sp. | reverse complement strand
GCTCCTTGCGCCAATTGGATACCAAGGTCACCGCCTCGCGGCCGCTGTCGCTGTTCGCCTATGCCATGGGCGAGGCGTCGTCGGCGCCCGCCGCCAGCCATTGGGCCTATCTGGAACGCCTCAGGGCCTGGGGTTTTCCGGTCAATCCCCTGATCCGCCGTTGCGACGGCGTGACCGCGCTGCTGGAGGCTTACGAGGCCCTGGGCGCGGCCCGCGCCGGGCTGGCCTACGACATCGACGGTATCGTCTACAAGGTCGACGACATCGAGTTGCAGCGCCGCCTGGGCTTCGTGTCGCGCAGCCCGCGCTGGGCCATCGCCCACAAATTCCCCGCCGAGCAGGCCACCACCATCCTCGACGGCATCGACATCCAGGTCGGCCGCACCGGGGCGCTGACCCCGGTGGCGCGGCTGGTGCCGGTCAATGTGGGCGGCGTGGTGGTCTCCAACGCCACCTTGCACAACGAGGACGAGATCGCCAGGAAGGATGTGCGCATCGGCGACACGATCATCGTCCAGCGCGCCGGCGACGTCATCCCCCAGATCGTCGGCGTGGTGGCGGATCGACCGCGCGGCCCCGTCCCCTTCGTCTTCCCCGATCGCTGCCCAGTCTGCGGCGCCCATGCGGTGCGGCCCGAGGGCGAGGTCATCCGCCGCTGCACCGGCGGCCTGACCTGCGAGGCCCAGGCCAAGGAGCGGCTGCGCCATTTCGTGTCGCGCAATGCCTTCGATATTGAAGGGCTGGGCGAGAAGAACATCGAGTTCCTGTGGGACAAGGACATGGTGCGCACGCCCGCCGCCATCTTCCGCCTGGAGGAAACCAACCGGGCCAATCCGCTCCAGAAGCTGGAAAATTTCGAGGGCTGGGGCAAGCGCTCCACCGACAAATTGTTCGAGTCCATCAAGGCTCGCGCCACAATGGGCCTGGAACGCTTCATCTTCGCGCTGGGCATCCGCCAGATCGGCGAGGCCACCGCCAAGCGCCTGGCCCGGCATTACGGCTCGTTCGACACCTGGCGCGCCGCCATGATCAGCGGCACCGAGGAAGCCCTGGCCGAACTGACCTCCATCGAGGATATCGGCCCCAGCGTCGCCCAGGATCTGCTGGATTTCTTCAAGGAAGAACACAACCTCGCCGCCGTCGACGATCTGGTCGGGGCCATGCGGAAGCTGGGCGGCGGCGTCGAGGAATCCAAGGTGATCGAGGCCTCGTCCTCGCCCGTCGCCGGCAAGGCGGTGGTGTTCACCGGCACGCTTACCACCATGACCCGGCCCGAAGCCAAGGCCCGCGCCGAGGCCATGGGCGCCAAGGTGGTGGGCTCGGTTTCCAAGAAGACCGATTACGTGGTGGTCGGCGCCGATGCCGGCTCCAAGGCCGCCGACGCCGCCAAATTGGGCGTCGCCACGCTCTCCGAGCAGGAATGGCTGGAGTTGATCGGCGGCTGAACCTTTCGATCAACTCCAGCGGTTAGAGACAATCAGGACGGCGGCAATTCTTTAAGATCGATCCGGTCGATCAAATTGTCGCCGTTGTACTGAATGATCGCCTTCGCCGTCTTACCGTTGATGACAATCGTGGCCGTCGGGTTTGACAGGTTCCGGGCGTTCTTGTCGTAATCGCCAAAGCTGCTGACCTTGGAGGCCGACAGCATCTTGTCGAGCTCAGCGGCGGTGAAGGTCGCATTATCGTCCGTCATCCCTTCGAGGATGCTCTTCCCTGCCCGGAGCGGGAATTGCCAGATCACGACCTGGGGAGCCAGGAAGCGCTCAACCGACTTTCGCCCCTTCAAATGCGTTCCAAAGGCCTCCATGCGGGTTTTTTGACCACCCCAGTTCTCGCCCACCTGGGTAACGGAGGCAAGAACAGTGGGAAGCGACAAGTCGACCCCTGCCATTTCTTTTATGATCTCATCGGATGGACAAGGTGGTCCAAAACCGGTAACCGGCTTGTTCGCCCCCGGATGCCCCTTGTAGAAGGCCCAGAGCGTGATCGCCACATCCCGTTGGGTCAGGGAGGAGAAGGTATCAAACACGCCATTGCAGACATCGCTGGCGGCCTCGCTGGTCGGAACCGTGAGCTTTTCCCGCCACGGTGCATTGACGATATCCAGATATTTGCGGGGTGAGACCATTTCCAGAGCGGGGGGAGTGCCCACTTCAAAAACCTTCTGCAGGGTCAGGAATCGGGCATCAACCCCCTGGAATGAGAGTTTCGGCGATGTGGTTTTAGCATTGTACAAAGTGGGATAAGTCGTGCGCGCGATGGTCACCCTAATGATCGGCTTGCGATCCGTCCTCGAAGCCGGCAGGTCATAAACCAGCAAGACCGGCAAGGTGCCGGCATTGATGTCCTCCGGCGTGACCGAAACCGGCTTGCCCACTTCTGTGCGAGAAGCAAGCATCTTGTCGAGATTCTGATTGGCCTTGTTGATCTCACTTTGCTTGGCGCTGCCGACCAAGGAGAAAATGGCGGCAGCTCCGCTGGTCGGCCCGACCATGGACAAGATCCCATTCGCGGCCTTGACCACGTCGGTGACGTAAGACGTATCCCGCTGCCGATCAAAACTGAGATCAAAGCTCATGGGCGTCGTTTGCCAGGAAGAGGGGACGAACACATCCTTGATTCGCGGCTTGTCCTGGCTGAATGTCTTGGATGTGGGTTCGCCAACGATCTCGTCATAGCTGAAGAGAGCCAGGGGAATCTTACTGCCCCCCACGCTCACATAGAGAACGAACGTCCGCGCTTCCTTGTCGATGAGGGTCAGAAAACGCTGCCACCACTCCAAGGTCACGGCCTGCGGCATGTTTTCGCGAAGCACGTCTACCTTGGCGGTAAGAACGACGTAGTCGTTGGCAGCAACCGTCTTGCCGTCCCCCGTGCTTGATGTCTGGTCGAAGTACCCGGCGGCGCCGGTCTCTTTCGCCCCCCCCCGACTATTGTTGTCCGGGCTTGTCTGACACGCGGAAGCCGTCAGGAGCAGCAGCAGAAGTGACGCGAGGCTGGTGCGACGGGCAATGCGGTAGCAATTCATTTTCCCCTCCCAAAAAAACCTCAATCCAGACATTTACGGGATATTAATACATGAATATCGCCTTTAGGGTCAATTCGACACCGCTCGTAACCCTGATTGCAGCGGCTGATCTGCCTATATGCTAGTATTCAAATTATCATTATCATTGAAATCCCGATAGGATTCATAGATTACAGCTATTCATCGCCATCAAGCGGTGGCGATAGACCTTCCGACCCGATCCACACTGCCAGAGCTGTTGCCGTCCTCGCCACTCTCCCTTATACCGAAGAGGTCATGGCCGACGACACGAACGACAGAAGAGCCGAACTCCAACGCCGCGCCCGCGATCTGGCGGCCATGCGCGCCGGTGGAGCCGCGTCCAAACCGGCGGCGGGACTCCCGGAGCCGGTGATTGCGACGCCCGAGCCCGCGCCGCAGCCGGGCCCGACGGGCGAAGCGGTCAAGACCGCCGGCCTGCTGGAATTGCTGGTCAGTCTGTTCAAGCCCAAGCCCAATACGCCGCAGGCGCCGGTTCCGGTTCCGGTTGCCGCCGAGGGACCGAGCTTCACCATCCTGGTTGCCGCCCTGACCAACGATCCCGAGGGGGCGGCGGCCACCGCCCTCAACCAGATTCTGAGTGCGCGTCCCGCCTTCAAGGTCAAGCCTCTGCCCAAGGTGTTCCAGCTCGACCGCCTGGAAGACCCCGCCCTGGTCTCGGGCGTCGTACTGAACACCCGCCATGCCGTGGCCGAGGAAGATTCCGACCTGCTGGTCTGGGGCGATTTCGGCAAGGACGGCTATCGCCTGCGCCTGGCCACCGCCGCCAGTGACGATGAGCGCGCCGCCTCGTTCGGCGCCACCACCCGGATCGAACTGCCCGCCGAGCTGGGCGAAGGCCCCGCCAATCTGCTCTATGCCGCCATCCTGGCGGCGGTGGACAGCAGCAGCGAGACCAGCCGCGCCGCGCTTCGCCGCCATCTGCCCGCCGCCGCCGCCGCCGCCGAGAGTCTGGCGGCGCGGCCGCCGGTGCAGATGACCATGGGCCAGCAGCGCTCGTGCCAATTGGTCTTCGGACATATCGCCACCGTCAACGCCCTGGCGGTGCCGCCGGAAGAGGCCAATCTGTGGTTCGACAAGGCCATCAACGCCTATCGTCAGGCCCAGCGCCGCCTGGGCCGCACCGATCCCGCCTGGGAAACCGGCCTGCTGCACAAGCACGTCGCCGCCGCCATCACCGCCAAGGCCGAGCGCACCAAGGAACCGGCGCCGCTGTTGGAGGAAGCCATCAAGGAATGGCGCCAGGCGGTGGAATGCCTGCCCCGCGCCGTGATGCCGCAGGAATGGGCCTCGGCCCAGGTGCGCCTCGGCGTCGCCCTGTACCGCCTCGACCTGCTGACCGGCCAGACCGAGCTGTTGCGCGAATCTGTACAGGCGCTGCAGGCCACCCTCCAGGTCTATTCCCGCACCGAGACCCCGCAGCGCTGGGCCGAGGTCATGCACAACATCGCCCAGGTGCTGGAGGTCTATGGCGACCAGCTCAAGAATATCGACGTGCTGAAGCGCTCCATCGACGCCTGCCACTCGGTGCTGGAGATCCGCACCCGCGAGCGCGGCCCCCTGGCCTGGGCGGCGACCCAGAACACCCTGGGCTCGGCCCTGTTCCTGCTCGACCGCCATTCCACCGGCGCCGGCCATCTGGCCGAGGCCGAGGAAGCCCTGGCCGGAGCCCTGGACGTGTTCCAGGCCCACGGCGCCAAGGGACCGGCCAAGGTGGCGGCCAAGAATCTCGGCCATGTGCGCAAGCTGGCCGAAACCCGGAAATCGCGCCAGGTGATCGAGCCCCATTGGCTGGACGAACCCGACAAGAAATAGCCGCCCTTTGCAAATCGCGCCGTTCGCCTCTATGGTCCGGCAGCCATTATGAGACGTGATTTTCCATGACCAAGCTGACCCATATCCGCAATTTCTCCATCGTCGCCCATATCGACCACGGCAAGTCCACCCTGGCCGACCGCCTGATCCAGGCCTGCGGCGCCATCGAAGCGCGCGACATGAAGGATCAGATGCTCGATTCCATGGATATCGAGCGCGAGCGCGGCATCACCATCAAGGCCCAGACCGTGCGCCTGGAATACAAGGCCAAGGACGGCGAAACCTATCAGCTCAACCTGATGGACACGCCCGGCCATGTGGACTTCGCCTACGAGGTCTCGCGCTCGCTGGCCGCCTGCGAGGGCTCGCTGCTGGTGGTCGATGCCTCCCAGGGTGTCGAGGCCCAGACCCTGGCCAATGTCTATCACGCCCTGGACGCCGGGCACGAAGTGGTGCCGGTCCTCAACAAGATCGACCTGCCCGCCGCCGAGCCCGAGCGCATCAAGCAACAGATCGAAGACGTCATCGGCCTCGACACCTCGGACGCGGTGATGATTTCGGCCAAGACCGGCATCGGCATCGATCTGGTGCTGGAAGCCCTGGTCAACCGCCTGCCCTGCCCCGAGGGCGACGCGAACCAGCCGCTCCAGGCCCTGCTGGTGGATTCCTGGTATGACGCCTATCTGGGCGTCATCATTCTGGTGCGCATCAAGAACGGCGTGCTGAAGAAGGGCCAGAAGATCCGCATGATGTCCAGCGGCCTGGCCTATCAGGTGGACAGCGTCGGCTATTTCACCCCCAAGATCATCCAGTCCGGCGAATTGAAGCCCGGAGAAATGGGCTTCTTCACCGCCGGCATCAAGGCGGTGGCCGACACCAAGGTGGGCGACACCGTCACCGACGACAAGAAGCCCGCCGAGACCCCGCTGCCCGGCTTCAAACCCAGCGTGCCGGTGGTGTGGTGCGGCCTGTTCCCCATCGACGCCGCCGATTACGAGGATCTGCGCGATTCGCTCGCCAAGCTGCGCCTCAACGACGCCAGCTTCCAGTACGAGCCCGAGACCTCGGCCGCCCTGGGCTTCGGCTTCCGCTGCGGCTTCCTCGGGCTTTTGCATCTGGAGATCATCCAGGAGCGCCTGGAGCGCGAGTTCAACCTGGACCTCATCACCACGGCGCCGTCGGTGGTCTATCGCGTCCACATGACCAATGGCGACATGGCCGAGCTGCACAATCCGGCGGATATGCCCGACCCGGCCCGCATCGACCATATGGAGGAGCCCTGGATCAAGGCCACCATCATGGTGCCCGACGAGTATCTGGGTCCAGTGCTGACCCTGTGCACCGAGCGGCGCGGCCAGCAATTGGACCTGACCTATGCCGGATCGCGGGCCATGGCGGTCTACAAGCTGCCGCTCAACGAGGTGGTGTTCGACTTCTACGACCGCCTCAAATCCATCTCACGCGGCTATGCCAGCTTCGACTACGAGGTGGATTCCTATGCCCAGAGCGATCTGGTCAAGGTCTCGATTCTGGTCAATGCCGAGCCGGTGGACGCCCTGTCCTTCGTGGTCCACAAGGCCAATGCCGAAAGCCGCGGCCGCGGCATCTGCACGCGGCTCAAGGAACTGATCCCACGTCAGATGTTCCAGATCGCCATCCAGGCCGCCATCGGCGGGCGCATCGTGGCGCGCGAAAGCATCAGCGCGCTCCGCAAGGACGTGACCGCCAAGTGCTATGGCGGCGACGCCTCGCGCAAGCGCAAGCTGCTGGACAAGCAGAAGGAAGGCAAGAAGCGCATGCGCCAGTTCGGCAAGGTCGAAATCCCCCAAAGCGCCTTCCTGGCCGCGCTGAAGATGGGCGACGATTAACTCCCCTTCTCCCTCTCCCCTCGCGGGGGGAGGGTCGGGGTGAGAGTTTGTTCCCACGTCGAACTTGCGGCACAATGGCTCCCCATGAGCAAGCCCGCCCTCAGCCTCGACGCCGACCGGCAACAGCGCCGCGCCGCCGATCCCACCGCCAGTGTGTGGGTGGCGGCCAGTGCCGGCACCGGCAAGACCAAGGTGCTGACCGACCGGGTGCTGACCCTGCTGCTGGCCGGAACGCCGCCCTATAAGATCCTCTGCCTGACCTTCACCAAGGCCGCCGCCGCCGAGATGTCCAACCGCATCGCCGGGCGGCTGGGCAAATGGGCCACCGCCCATGACGACGATCTGGCCAGGGATCTGGAGCGGCTGCTGGGCCGGGCGCCCGCCGAATCCGAGATGACCGGGGCGCGGCGGCTGTTCGCCGCCCTGCTGGACGCGCCCGGCGGCATGCACATGGAAACCATCCATGCCTTCTGTCAGTCACTGCTGCGCCGCTTTCCCCTGGAGGCGGGGATCGCGCCGCATTTCCAGGTAATGGACGAGCGCGATGCCGGCGAATTGCTGGATTCCGCCAAGCTGGAAGTGCTGGCCGCCGCCCAAGGCGGTAAGGACGATCTGGCCGCAGCCCTGGCCCTGGTCACCGGCCGGGTGCACGAGACCGCCTTCCCCGAGCTGATGGGCGAATTGACCGCCGAGCGCGGCCGCCTCGACCGCCTGATGGCCCGCCACGGCGGCGCCGAGGGCGCCAAGGCGGCGCTGCGCCAGCTTCTGGGCCTGGGGCCGGACGATACCGCCGAGGCGTTGCTGGCCTGGGCGGTGGCCGAGGCCAATCTGGACGGCAAGGGCCTGCGCGCCGCGATCGAGGCCTTGCTGACCGGCAGCGACAGCGACCGCAAACGCGGCGAGGCCATGGCCCGGTTCCTGGCCGAGCCAGCCCGGCGGGCCGAGCGCTTCGGCCTGTGGCGCTCGCAATTCCTCACCAGCGAAGGCTCCATCCGCAAGATTCTGGCCACCAAGGCGGTCAAGCAGGCCTTCCCTCTGGCGGAAGATGCCCTGCTGGCCGAGGCCGAGCGGCTGTTGCGCATCACCGAGCGCCTGAAGGCGGCACGCATCGTCGAGGCCACCGGGGCATTGCTGCATCTGGGCGGGGCCTTGCTGGCCGCCTATCGCCGGGCCAAGCAATCGCGCGCCCTGATGGATTACGACGACCTCATCCTGGCGGCCCGCGATCTGCTGGCCCAGCCGGGAGTGGCGCCCTGGGTCTTGTACAAGCTGGACGGCGGCATCGACCACGTGCTGATCGACGAGGCCCAGGACACCAATCCCGACCAATGGGCGGTGGTCGCCGCCCTGACCGAGGAATTCTTCGCCGGACGCGGCGCCCGCGAGGTGGTGCGCACCGTCTTCGCCGTGGGCGATGCCAAGCAATCCATCTATTCCTTCCAGCGCGCCGACCCCCGCGAGTTCGAGCGCATGCGCGCCAGCTTCGCCGCCCATGTGCCCGCATCGGGCGGCAAGTGGGATGAAGTCGCCCTCAATCTGTCCTTCCGCTCGGCACCGGCGGTGCTCGAAGCGGTCAATGCCGTCTTCGCTCCCGGCCGCAGCGGGCGCGACGGCGTGGCGGGCGACGAGGACATCACCCATCTGGCCCACCGCCACGGCCAGGCCGGGCGGGTGGAAGTGTGGCCGCCGGTGGAACCCCGCGCCGCCGACGAAGCCCCCGCCTGGAAGCCCCCGGTGGAACGCATCAGGGGCGATTCGCCCCGCACCAGGCTGGCGCGGCTGGTGGCGCGGCGCATTCAGTCCCTGATCGAGTCCGGGCGCCTTGACTCCCGCGACCGCCCGGTGCGGGCCGGCGACGTGCTGGTGCTGGTCCGCCGCCGTGGCGGCTTCGTCGAGGATCTCGTGCGCGAGCTCAAGACCTTGAAGGTCGAGGTGGCCGGCGCCGATCGCATGGTGCTGACCGAGCAGATGGCGGTGATGGATCTGGTGGCCTTGGGCAATTTCGTGCTGCTGCCCGAGGACGATCTGACCCTGGCGACGGTGCTGAAAGGGCCGCTGGTGGGTCTGTCCGAGGACCAGCTCTTCACCCTGGCCCATGGGCGCGGCGCCGAGACCGGCCTGTGGGATGCCCTGCGGCGGGGCGTTCCCGGAGGCGATCCCGCCTTCGAGGCCGCCTATAAGCAACTGGCCGAATTGCTGGCCCAGGCCGACCGCGTGGCGCCCCACACCCTGTTCGCCCGGGTGCTGGGGCCGCTGGGCGGGCGCAAGCGCCTGCTGGCCCGGCTGGGGCTGGAGGCCGAGGATGCCATCGACGAATTCATGGCCCTGACCCTGGCCTTCGAGCGCGCCCATCCGCCGTCGCTGCAAGGCTTCCTGCACTGGCTGGAGGCCACCGCCCTGGAGATCAAGCGCGACCTCGAGCAATCGGGCCGCGATTCCGTGCGCATCATGACCGTGCACGGCTCCAAGGGCTTGCAGGCCCCCATCGTCTTCCTGCCCGACACCATGCAGGTGCCCACCAGGGGCTCGCGTCTGCTGTGGCTGGGCGAAGGAGAATCCGAAGTCCTGGCCTGGCCGCCCAAGGCCGAGGAGATGGATTGCGCCTGCCGCGACGGTGCCGAGGAACGCAAACGCTCGCGCGAGCGGGAATACCGCCGCCTGCTCTACGTGGCCATGACCAGGGCCGAGGATCGGCTGATCCTCTGCGGCTGGCAGGGCCTCAAGGCGGCGCCCGAGACCTGCTGGTACAATCTGGCCCGCGAAGGCCTTTCCCCCCTGGCCGCCGAGATCGCCGATCCCTTCCTGGACAAGGCCGGGGAAACCGCCGAGGGGCCGGTCCTGGTCCTGAGCAACGCCCAAACCGAGCCGCCGGAAAGCAGCAGGGCCGAGAGCCGGACCCAGCATGTGGCGGCTCCCCTGCCCGATTGGGCCGTGCTGCCCCTGGAGGCCGAACCGGTGCCCCCCCGCCCCCTGGCGCCGTCACGGCCCGAGGGCGAGGAGCCCCCGGTGCGCTCGCCCCTGGCCGAAACCGAGGGCAAGACCCGATGGCAGCGGGGCAAGCTGATCCATCGCCTGCTCCAGACCCTGCCGGATTTGGCTCCGGCCGAACGCTCGCGCGCCATGCTGCGTTTCCTCGGCCGCCCGTCCTGGGGGCTGGAGACCAAGGAGCAATTGGCCATCGCCAACGAGGTCGCCGATATTCTGGACCATCCCGGCCTGGCCGACCTGTTCGGTCCCGGCTCCAAGGCCGAGGTGCCGCTGGTGGGCCAGATCGGCAACCGTATCGTTTCAGGCCGGGTCGACCGCCTGATGATCAGCGACACCGACGTGGTGGTGGCCGATTACAAGACCAACCGCCGCCCACCGGACTCGCCCGACGACATTCCCGACCTCTATGTCCGCCAGATGGCCGCCTATCGCCTGGCCCTGGCCTGTATCTATCCCCGCCACCGGGTCCGCTGCATCCTGGTCTGGACCGACGGCCCCCGTCTGATGGAGATCGCCGCCGCCCGCCTCGACGACGCCCTGGCGGAGATGGTGGAATAGCACCCCTGCGGCATCCACCGGCAATGTCCCTATTTTCCCCTTCCCAAAACTGAACTGGATGGTTTAGTTTTTGCGGAAGAGGTGACGATCCATGCTCAAGCCCAAGACCCGCGCCAAGCCCTCGGCCAAGCGCGAAGCCATTCTGGATGCCGCCCAGGGCCTGTTCCTGGATGTGGGCTATGCCGCCACCAGCATGGATTCCGTCGCCACCCTGGCCGGTGTGTCCAAGGCCACCATCTACGCCCATTTCGACAGCAAGGATCAGCTGTTCGCCGCCATGATGCACCGGCGCTGCGACGCCTCCTTCGCCTTCGTCCCGCCCGACGACACCTCCGACGCGGCCCGCACCCTGACCATCATCGCCGAGCGCCTGCTGAGTTTGCTGATCAGCCCCGAGGCGCTGGCATTGTACCGGGTGGTGGTGGCGGAATCGGCCCGCGCCCCCGAACTGGCCAAGGCGTTCTACGAGACCGGCCCCATCCGCGCCAAGGAAGCCATCGCCGCAATCGTCGCCCGCCTGCAGCTGCGCGGCGAATTGCTTGCAATTCAGGACGCCATGGTCATCACCGACCAGTTCATCGGCATGCTGCGGGCCGAGACCTATCACCGCGCCCTGCTGGGCCTGCCCGCCGCCCGTCCCGCCGCCCAAACCATCGCCACCACGGTGGAAACCCTGGTCCGAGCCTACGGACGGCGCTGAGGGGCGGCCACCTGGATGGTGATGGCCGCCACCACCAGCCCGATCCCCAGCAGATGATGCCCGCCAATCGTCTCACCCAGGAGCAACGCCGAGAGCAACACGGCGCTCACCGGCATGAGCGCGGTGGTGACCGCCGCTTCGGCGCCTCCCAGCCGGGCCGCCCCCGCATACCACAAGACGAAGCCGCCGATGGTAGGGATCGCCGCGTGCCAGAGCACCGCCAGCCAGGCCGATGACGGCACCCCCGCTGGGTCCAGAGCGGAAATTTCCGTCAAGGCCATGGGCAGGCTCATCAGCAATCCCAGCACGCAAAGGATGGCCGACATCGCCACCGGCGGCAGCGGCGCCCGCAGGGCCTTGTTCAGCAGCACGAAGATCGCCTCGCCCGCCACCGCTCCCAGGATCAGCAGATCGCCGAACCAGCGCCCACCCGACGGCTCCATCTCCGGCAATCCGGGGGCCAGACCCAGACTGGCCGCTCCCAGGCTGGCCAGGATGATGGCCGGCCAGACCCTGCCGCCGCCGCCTTTGCCCGGCACCAGCATGGACAGCAGACCGACCATGGCCGGCAAGGTTCCGGTGATCACCCCGGCATCGACGCCGCTGGAGCTTCGCAGCCCCCAGAGCAGCAGGATCGAAAAGCCGAGACTGCCCGCCACCGCCTGGGCGATCAGCACCAGCCAGTCGCGGCGGCAGGGCCGAATTCCGTTATGGCGGACCAAGGCCCAGGGAACCAGGATCAGCGCCGCCAGCCCATAGCGCAGGGCGGCGGCGGTGAACAGCGGCAATCCCGCCCCGGCCAGCTTGGAGGCCACCACCACGCTGCCGGCGCTGGCCATGCCCAGACTGCAGAAGCACCAGCCCGCCCATCTCCCCCTCATGCCGCGCCCTCCCATGGTTGCCGCCAATCTGGGGCAAGAAGGGGAGCGGGTCTTGAACGGCCGAGACGATTGCGCCGTCAAGATCGTTCAAGACAAGCGCGACGGCGGCGCGTTACCCTGGGACATGCAATGCGATCGGACCCGCATGTGGGCGGCGTCGGGCATCACCGGCCTGGATCTGCTGGAAGCCAGCTTCGTCCGCCAATCCTGCCCCCGCCACAGCCACGACACCTACGGCATCGGCGTGGTCCATGCCGGCGCCAACCGATTCCACTATCGCGGCCAGCAGCACGTGGCGCCGCCCGGCACATTGTGCACCGTCACCATCGGCGAGATCCATGCCGGCGAGGTCACCGCCGAGGGATTGCGCTATCGCTGCCTCTATCCCGATGAGGCGCTGGTGGGAAGCGTCGCCGCCCAATTGCGCGAACACACCCAAGACCGCGTCTTCGCCCTGCCTCCGGTGATCGACGACCCGGAGGCGGCACGGCTGGTCAACGCGGTGTTCGAGGCCGATCATCGCCGGGAGGCATTGCTGACCCGTCAGACATTGCTGGCCGCCCTGCTCGGCCGCGTTCTCGTCCGCCATGCGGTCGAGCGTCTCGAGCCCCGCCACCTGGATGCCAATGCCGCCGCCGCGCGTGCGGCCCGCGACTACCTGCACGACCATATGGATCAGAACGTCTCCCTGGAACAGCTGGCCCTGGTGTCCGGGGCTCCGTCATTCCGCCTGATCCGCGCGTTCAAGCGCCAGTTCGGTCTGCCGCCCCACGCCTATCTCACCCAATTGCGGGTACGGCGCGCCAAGGAACTGATCGCGGCCGGAACGGGGCTGGCCGAGGCCGCCGCCGCCGTAGGCTTCGCCGATCAAAGCCACCTCAATCGCCATTTCAAGCGAATCCTGGGGATCACGCCCGGGCGTTACGTCGCCGCATAGGAGATCCGCCCATGTCCGCCTACCTGATCGTCGATACCCTCCTCGAAGACCCGGACCTCTACGAGGAATACAAGATCAAGGCCCGGCCGCTGATCGAATCCCATGGCGGGGAATATCTGGCGCGGGGCGGCGCATTGATCGCACGCGAGACCGATCTGTGGTCGCCCACCAGAATGGTGCTGATCCGCTTTCCCGATACCGAAACGGCACGGCGCTGCCTGGATTCGCCCGAATACCAGGCCATCGTCGGACTCAGCCACCGCTCGGCCAGGCGAAGTGTGGTGATCCTCGACGGGCTTTGAGTTACTCGCCGCCCGCCTGCTGCTTCATGCGGAACGGATGGCGGGGATAGACGCCGAGGATGCGGACCTCATGGCTGAAGAAGTCCAGTTCCTCCAAGGCCTGGCGCAGGCCGCGCTGGGTGGGGTGGCCTTCCACGTCGGCATAGAATTGGGTGGCTGAGAACTCGCCGCGGTTGGGTTCCAGAGCCTCGCGGGCCAGGACCACGAAACGGGTGGTGTTGTGCTCGGCATCCTCGATCCCGGCCTTCAGCGACACCAGCCCATAGGCCTCGGCCGCCAGTTCCGAGGCGATGGCCGCCATGGTCTTGTCCTGGCGCTGGGCCAGTTCGGCGGCGGCGCCGGCGGTGTCGGTGCCGACGATGACCCTGAGGCCCAGTTCGCGGATCAGGTTGCGGCACTGGCCCAGGGCATGGACGTGGCTCTTGACCGTCTTGATGGTCTGAAGGCTGGCGCCCGGCACCGCCAGCAGATGGTGGCTGATGCGTTCGAAATGCTCGGCGATGATATGCAGGCCCGCATAAGGCATCAGGTGATGCACATCGGCGACCCGGCCCGCCACCGAATTGTCGATGGGGATCATGGCATAGCGGGCGCGGCCCTCGCGCACGGCGGCGAAGGTGTCCTCGAAGGTGGGGCAGGGCAGCGGCTGCATGCCGGGATAGGCGTTGCGGCAGGCCAGATGGGAATAGGCGCCGGGCTCGCCCTGGAAGGCAATGGAACTGTCGGGGTTGGACATCTCGGTCATGGCGGGGAGCCTAGGCTTTCAGCAGGGCGCGCGCCCGTTCAAGATCGGCGGGAGTATCGACACCGAGCGGAACCGTGTCAACCAGAGCGGCATCGATGCGCATGCCGTTCTCCAGGGCGCGCAGCTGTTCCAGCTT
>JACQAD010000103.1 GCA_016195125.1 Magnetospirillum sp. | reverse complement strand
GATTGATGTCGATGGAATTCCTGACGGTGACCAGGCCGTCCAGCTTCTTGGCCACCAGGATTTCCTGAACCTTGGCGATGGTGTCGGGGCCGAGCTTGCCCATCTCCAGGCTGAAGGTATCGGTAACGATGGAATCGGCCATGCCCACCGCCTCGAAGCCGGCGCCGCTGATGGCCCCCAGGCGGTTGCCGCCGATCTCCTTATGATGCAGGGCGCCGGCGATGTAGAAGAGGTCGTCGAAGCTGTCCACGTCGTCGGCCACCATGGCCCCGGCCTGGCGCACCACCGAATCGAACAGCACAGGGTCACCCGCCACCGAGGCGGTGTGGCCCATGACGCCGGCAGCACCGGCCTGGGTCCGCCCCGATTTGTAGACCACCACCTGCTTGCCAGATCTCACCGCCTGGCGCACGGCGCGGACGAAGTCGATGCCGTCTCCGTCCTTGAAGCCCTCCACATAGATGCCGATGGTCTCGATATCGTCGCGGGCGGCGAAATAGCTCAGCATGTCGCCATGGGTAAGGTCGGTCTGATTGCCCAGCGCCAGCATATAGGCGGGGTCCAGCCAGGGATTGCGGCTGAGCCGCGTGATCATGAAGGCGCCGCTCTGGCTCAGCAGCACGGAATTGCGCTTTGGCTTCTTGGCGGGCTTGGGCAGGCGCTCCAAGGGGATGAACCAGGAATCATAGCCGCCGGGATGGGACACCACCCCCAGGCAATTGGCCCCCAGGAAGACGGGTCCGCCGCCGGGCTTGCCATGGGCGGCGTTGATGCGCGCCGCCAGGGCGGCGGCGGGCTCGACGCTGGCCTCGGTCTCGCCCAATCCGCCGGGGATCAGCATCACCGCCTCGACCTTATCGGTGGCGATGATCTCGTCCACCAGGGCGTAGACGGCGCCCGACGGCACCGCGACGATCAGGAGGTCCAGCTTGGCCTCCAGCGCCGCCAGGGAAGGCACGCAGCGCACCCCGTCGATCTCGGTCTCGTCGGGGCGGATGATGACCAGCCGCTCGGCCGGACAGCCGCTGCCCATCAGGTTCTTCAAGATGATGCGGCCGAAATTCATGCCGCTGCCCGAGACCCCGACGATCCCGATCTTTTCGGGATGGATCAGCTTGTCGATCTTGGCGATGGGCCGGGGCAGGCGCGGCGGCGGGGCATCGCGCAGGACAAGGGAGGAGGTGCCCTGCAATTGCGCGCCATGGACCGCCAGATTGAGGTCCAATTGGCCGATCCCGGTGACCGAACGGCCCAGCTCGATCAACCGCCCGAACAAATCCTCCAGCCTGGCATCGGGGGCGGAGGCGCGGGCGGCGAGACGCTGATAGGCCAGGGTCCGGCGAAAACGGCTCAGGAAGCCGGCACCGTCGGTCAGTTCCACCGAGGCGTGAACGACGGCGCGGTCCTTCTTGAAATGACCGGCCCCCAATTTGGCATCGATGCCGCCGATTCCGGCACTCAGCACCATGCCGAACTCGCGGGTCCGGGTGAGGGTGACGCGCAGGTCGTCGCCGCCCTCTCCCTTGATCAATCCCACAGCCTGCAGGGCCGCGGCCACTTGCGCGTTGACGTCCATCCCCATGACTACCTCTCCTCGCATTGGCGCTTGAAAGGGTCAGGGGGAGTCTTGACGCCCCCGCCGATCCCCTTGCGCTATTCTTTCTTGGCCCCCTCCCGCCAGCCGGGCTTGAAGCCGGGACCGGACTCGCCCGCGCCGCGGGCCGGGGAATGATTGATGGCGAAGCCCTGATTCTGGGCCGCCTTGGTGACAATGGTGATCTTCAGCGCCCAGCCACCGGCCACCACCGCCAATCCGGCCGCCGCCAGGGCGGCGGAATGGATCTCGGGCAGCAGCCCGGCTCCCACCAGCAGGGCCAGGGGAATGACGTTGCCGCTAAGCGTGAAGGGCATGGAAAAGCGGATCAGCACCGCCGCCGCCTCGACCGGGGCCTCGCCGCCGACCATGCGGCGGCGATAGGTCATCCACACGAAGATCCGGGCCGCGATGGCCGCCACCAGGGCACCGGCGAGCCAATCGGGAGCCCCGTTCTCCAGGGCAAAAGGCGCCAGCATCAGCAGCACGCCGATCCCCTCGGCCAGACCCGACGCCATGGTCAGGGGCAGGATCAGGGGCGAGCGCCAGGTGGGAATACCCTTGGCGGCTTCCAGGATGCGGGCCTGGCAATACAGATAGGCCGAGGCCGGAATCCACATCAGCTTGGCCAGATCGGGATAGAACAGCGTCGCCAGGCCGAGGGGGAACAGAACCCCGGCCACCATGGCTTCGCGGGTCATCCAGCTGCGCTTGCCGCCCAGCAGCACGTTCAGGGCCCGCAGCGGACGTCCGATTTCGAGGAACACGGAAAACAGACCAAGACCCACCAGGGCCAGCCCGGCCAGAATCAGAATCGGGCTGTGGATGCCGCCGAAGGCCCCCAGCGACGTGAAAATCAGCAGGCCGGTGCCGGTGCCGCCACCCATGAAATTACCGGCGGCGCGCATGTCCCAGGCGGTCTGGAGCCAGGGGGCGAGGCCAAGATGGCGCATCCCCGGGGCGTCTTCGAATTCCTCGCTCATGATACAAGCCCCTCAAGCGCCGGGCGGGTGCCTCCGCACCCTTGGCTCCTAGGCTTCGCTCCGGGTCGCTTTTCACTCCCGCGCTCGCTTCGCTCGCTCATTGGTCCTCGGTCTCCCACAAATAATGAATGTTGGGACCGGTCCCGAGTTCCTCGTGCATGCGGAATGATTTGTACCGCTTCAGCAATTTGGAGACGTTGCTGTCAGGATCCTCGGTATCGCCGAACGTCAGCGCCTTGGACAGGCAGGCATTGACGCAGGCGGGAGTCGCTTCCGGGGCCACGCCGGGGGTCAACCCGTTGGCGAGGCCGTAATCGACCCGGTCAACGCAGAAGGTGCACTTCTGCGCGACGCCAAGCAAGCGTTCGTCGAAGCGGGTGCGCTCGTTCTGGGTTTCCTGGTCCTTGAAGGCGAAGGTCGGCTTGGAGACCTTGTAGCGGGCCTGATAGGGACAGGCGACGATGCAATAGCCGCAGCCGATGCAGATGTCGTAATCGATCATCACCATGCCGTCGGCGCGCTTGGTGGTGGCCGTGGTCGGACAGACATCGCGGCACGGCGGCTCGTCGCAATGCATGCAGCCCACCGGCACGAACACCCGGCGTACGTCGGGGAAGGTGCCCACCTCCATGTCCAGCACCTTGCGGTACTGAACGCCGGGCGGCGTGGCATTGGCATGACGGCAGGCGGTGGTGCAGGTCTGGCAGCCGACGCAACGGCCCAGATCGGCGACGATGCCCCATTTGGTCATGACCGCCTCCCCTGCTCGTCGGGTCCGGCCTTGCGGATGGCGACCCGCGACAGATCGGCGGACGAGCCGGTGGCGTCGGTCAGCGACATGGCCATGGCGGTGAGACGGTTCATGCTGGGCACATCGAAATCCTTGGCCACCGGCGTGGCCCAATGGTCGAACTGGCTCATCATCAAGATGGTGTCGGGGCGGATACCCTGGGACAGCACCACGCGGCCGCAGACGCTTTTGCCGATGGGCGAGGTGACGACGATGCGCTCACCCTCCTTGACGCCGATCTTGCGGGCGGCCTCGGGGTTCATGACCACGCCGTCATGGCCCTTGATGTGGCTCGAGACTTCCCGCATCAGCGGAATGTGCATGTTGGAGCCCCAGGCGTATTGCATGGACCGCGTCGTCACCACCCAGAAGGGGAAGTCGGCCACCTTGCCGCCGCACTCGACCACATGATCTTCCCAATATTTCGGGAAATCGTGCCAGTCCATCAGCGGGCGGTATTCGGTCAGCTGGTGATCCCACCAGGTGATCCCCGCCTCCTTGAGGCGGTTGGCCAGCTGGTGGCCGATGCGGGTCAGGCGTTCCTGATAGGGCAGTTCGTAGCGCAGGCCCTTGGCCTTGAGCGCCGGGGTCAGGAACCAGTTGGCCTCGGAGAAGGCGATGGTGCGAAAGCCGTGATCCTTCCACCAGTCCAGGCCCTGGGATTCGGCGCCGCCGGTCAGTTCGGCCGAGGCCGAGCGGCACGACGCGTCCCAGATATCCTCGCAGGTATGGGCCTTGTCCAAGGGCAGGCTGAAATCCCAGTTCGGCCCCTTGAGCGGCACGCCGTGGGAGCCGCGGTTGATGGCGGCGTTGTACTTCTCCAACAGGCCGGTGCGCACCGCCAGCTCAGTGGAAATGTCGGTGAAGTCGCGGGACTCGCCCTGGGGCGCCACGCTGGGCTGGCGCAGGGCGAAGCCCTGCTGCGTCCAGTACTGTTCCTGGAACTTGGTGCCGCCGATGCGGATCAGCTGCAAGCCTTCCAGATCGGTGCGGTCGGGCAGCAAGATATCGGCGAAATGATTGGTCTCGTCCCTGGTGACGGCGAAACAGACCACGAAGGGCATCCGCGACACCACGCTGGCCACCCGGTCGGTGTCCCAGAACGAGATCACCGGATTGGTGCGGTAGACCAGCAGGAATTCCGGGAAGGTGGCGCGCGGAATCTGGTCCTGGGGCTCGTCCAGGAACATATACGAGAACTGGGTCGGACCCAGGGCCGGGCTCCACGAGGAATTACCCACCAGCGGCACCAGCATCTTGTAGGAATTGCGGATGATGGGATTGGCCTGCCAGGTGGCCTTGTCGGTGGGGTTGAAGGGGTAGTCCATGAAGCCGTCGAGGCAGCCCTCGAAGCTCTCCAGCCGGTTGGCCGCCGGCCGGTTGATGCGGATGGTGGTCCCCACGGTGCCACCCGGCACCTCCAAAGCGCCCACCAGCACCGCCAGCATGGTCCTGGCCCAGCAGCACTCGGCGCCGCCCCAGCCATTGTTGACGGTCTTGCCCAGCCCCACCGCCACCGGGCGATACGGCATGGTCTGCCCGTCGATCTCGATGGTCTGGCCGACACAGGCATTGGCCAGGTATTCCTGGGCGATCTTGCGGATGCGGCTCTCGGGCACGTCGCAGATCCCGGCACCCCAGGCGGGGGTATAGTCCTTGACGTGCTCGACGAACAACGTGAAGGCGGTGGTGCCCACCACGTCCGAGTGCTCCCAGCGCTCGTCATCGGCCCCCAGGGTGATGGCTTTGGCCACGGTGAAGCGGCCTTCCAGGGCGGGAACGGCACCTTGCGTGTCGAAGGGCACCGCCTTGCCGGTCGCCTCGTCCCACAGCAGCGGCTTGGACGTAGCCGGATCGCGCAGGTACCAGCCGTCGGGGCCGACCAGATAGGGACTGGACGTGGTATCCCTGAGGAACGGCAGATCCAGCTTGTCGCGCGGCGATTCGTGCACCAGCACGTTCAGCAGCGTCATCAGGAAAGCGGCGTCGGTCTTGGGACGGATCGGCAGCCACTCGGCCGAGCAGGCGCCGGTCACCGACAGATGCGGCTCGACCTGGACGCGCTTGGCGCCGTTGGCGCGGGCCTCGGCATGGCGATAGACGCCGCAGACGCCGGCCGAGGCCTCGGTATTGGCGCCACACGAGATGATGTACTTGGCCCTGGGCGTATCGGGGGTGATCACATAGCCGCGATGCCAGAATTCGCCGTAGAGGTGCTCGGAGTGATAGCACTTGACGCCCTGGCCCGAGCCGAAGCCGAAATCGATGGGCCCCCAGGCCGACAGGAAGGCGGTCAGCGAGCCCATGTACTGGGTGGGCGTCCCGGCGCCGCCGAAGGAGGCGGCGACCTTGGGATAGCCGGCCTCGTCCACCAGCCCCTCGGCCCGGATGGTATTGAGCTTGTCGGCGACGATCCCCATGGCCTCGTCCCAGGAGATCGGCACGAAGCCGGGATCCTGGTCCTTGCCCTTTTTGGGGTTGGTGCGCTTCATGGGCGTCAGAATGCGGTGCGGCGAATAGGCCTTCTGGATCAGCCCAAACGCCTTGACGCAGACCTTGCCCTCGGCCGGGTGGGTTCCGACCGCGCTGAAATTCGGCTCGATCTCGGTGGCGATTCCATCGACCACCTTGACGGTCATCAGATCCGGCCCCGCCACACATTGGTAGCAGTACGACTGAACCCGCTTGACCTCGCCCCCCAACGCCTCCCCACCCGTCGCCGGGGCGGCGTTCATGATGCCGCCTTGGCCTTCTCGGCCTTGGCCAGCAGGCGGGCCTTGGTCTGGCCCACATCGACGATGAAGCGCTTGTGAACGCCCTTGCCGATCTTGTCCAGCGAGTCGCGGGCGGTGAACGAGAAGGTGATGGCCGGACCCTTGACCTCGTCGATGGTCACGGTGACCTCGACCCACTGGCCCAGCAGGGTCGGCGCCATGTGGTCGACCTCGACCCTGGTCCCCACCGAATCCTCGTTGGCGTCGGAGTGCTCCAGCAGCAGGTCACGGCAGGTGACCTCCATGTCGTAGATCAGGGCCGGGGTGTTGTAGACCCTGGCCTCGTCGCCCATGAAGCCGATGGTGCGGCCGGTGTCGACCTCGTAGCGGCGGGTGGCGGTCAGGCCGGCGACCAGCGAACTCTTCATGTGAAATCCTCCCGGATGGATTTAGCCAAGCGGCCGGTTCCGGCCTTTCTTATGCTGATTTTATATTACATCCGACAAGCTCGTGTCAAAGTTTTTGTATCACTTGCCGCCCATCCCCGTGGCTCGCCCGCCCTCAAATACCCCCATAATTCCCACAAAATCCTTGTCCTGATAGGAGCATGACGGCACCCCTCATTGCGCATCGCACAACAAGTTCACCACAACAATGGCTGATATGGGATCACTTCACGCCGGTACAGTATCAGTACCCGGCAATTGCCGCCCGGCTGCGTCCCACGCCGGACGGGTCTATTTTATGTATTTCGGTACTGATTTACCTCTTTGCCTGCGCCGACACCGGCTCGGATCTTGTCCGGGCCGGTGTTCAGTGACGTCAGGAAACGCTCTTCAGTCCCAGGATAATCTTATCGAGACCGCGGAACGCCGCCGCCAGTTCCACATGGGATTCGCGCATGGTCCCGGCATCGGGGCAGGGATGACCGCCCATGCGATTGGCCTGGAGCATGCGCAGGCCGGCGGCGAAGGACTGGCCCTTGATGAATTTGGCCACGTGGTGAACGGCGGCGTAATGCACCGCCAGATGGCTGGCCAGACGCT
>JACQAD010000097.1 GCA_016195125.1 Magnetospirillum sp. | reverse complement strand
GCTGACCGCCATGGACCGCGACGGCGCCCTGCAGGGCTACGACCTGGATCTGTGCCGCCGGGTGGCCGACGCGGTGCCGGTGCCGGTAGACATTCTGGGCGGCTGCGGCAACTGGCAGCACATGGTCGATGGCATCAAGAAGGGCGGCGCCTCGGCGGTGTGTACCCAGAACATCTACCACTTCACCGAAACCAGCATCAAAAGCGCCAAGCGGGTCTTGCACGGCGCCGGCATTCCCGTTCGAGTCTGAGGTCAAGCCATGGTCACCTATTGCAAGCGCTGCCTGATGCCCGATACCCGCCCGCGCATCGTCTTCAATGGCGAAGGGGTGTGCAACGCCTGCCTGACCGCCGACGAGAAGCACAATATCGACTGGGACGAGCGCCGGCGCGAATTCCTGGATTACGTGGACCGCTACCGGTCGCGCGACGGCTCGTACGATTGCATCGTGCCCTGGTCGGGGGGCAAGGATTCCAGCTATATCGCCCATCGCCTAAAATTCGAGTTCGGGCTCAATCCCCTGTTGGTGACCTTCTCGCCGCTGGTGCCCAACGAGGTCGGCGCCTATAACCGCGAGGAATTCGTCAAGCTGGGCTTCGACAATTTGTTGCTGCGGCCCAATCAGAAGGTGGCGCGGCGTCTGGCCAACCGCTTCTTCGTCGAGCGCGGCAATCCCAAGGTGGCCTGGGACGCCGGCATCAATGCCGTGCCGGTACAGGCGGCGGTCAATTACCGCATCCCGCTGATCTTCTATGCCGAGCATGGCGAAAGCGAATATGGCGGGCGCGTGCTGAACGAGGAATCGCGCAAGATCCGCGATTTCACCGAGGTGCTCGAACATCAGATCGGCGACCATCCCGGCAATTGGGTGGACGAGGAGATCACCGAGCGCGATCTCGCCCCCTATCAGTATCCCGACCAGGAGCGCCTGGACGAGGTCGGGGTCAAGGCCATGTATTTCGCCTATTTCTTCCGCTGGAGCATGTTGGAGAATTATCGCTACATGCAAAAGGCCATGCCGGGCTTTCGCACCGATCCTAACGGGCGCACCGACGGCACCTTCACCGATTTCGACAGCCTCGACGACAAGATAGACCCCATCTATTACTACATGCAGTATGTGAAGTTCGGCTTTGGCCGCGCCACCCGCGATTCCTGCCGCATGATCAACAACGGCCAGATGACCCGCGAGCAAGGGCTGCAGAACGCCCTGGCCTATGACGGCGAGTTCCCCAAGACCTTCTTCCAGGATAATCTCGACTATCTGGGCTTGGGCGAAAACCAGTTCACCGAAATCGTCGACAAGCACCGCAACCCCGAAATCTGGGAGATGCGCGGCAACCAGTGGTGCCTGCGTTATCCTCCCGGCTGAGTTCGGCGTTTGTGCTGCAAAGTACCTATTTCCTTGACGTTCATGAATTGAACACTTTAGGATCGTGCCGCTTTTCCAGGGGGTGTGGGGAAGCGGATCGCCCTATCTCGCCACTCTCCACGTGAGGACCTGATGACCATTGCCAAGCCCGTCGCGTCGTCCAACAAAGTGAATTTCGACGTCAAGTTCCGGACGCAGATGGAAAACAAGATCGTCGAGCTCCTCAGCCCGAAGGACATCGACGCCCTGCTCGCCGAGAAGTGCGGCCCGCGCTATTGGGATTACCGCGCCAATTGGGCCAAGGGCATGAAGTTCGAAGGTGCCGCCGACTTCCCCCTGTCGCTGGACGTGGAAAACCTCAACCACTGCAATTTCGCCTGCCACCACTGCATGTTCTCGTCCAAGGAAGCCCACCCGGACACCAAGAACCGGGTCGGCAAGCGCATGATGGACCTGAACCTCTACAAGAAGGCCATCGACGAGGGCGGCGAGCGCGGCCTGGCCGCCATCACCCACGGCGTCCAGTGCGAGCCGATGATGCATCCCGACATCGTCGAGATGGTGTCCTATGCCGAGCGTCGGGGCATCATGGATCAGCGCATCGGCACCAATGGTTCGCTGCTGACCGGCGAGATGTCCGAGCGGCTGATCGATGCCGGTCTCGCCCGCCTGGAGGTGTCCCTGGACGCCGCCACCGCCGAGACCTACAAGCTGGTCCGCAAGGGCAAGGACGCCATCTACGAGAACATCATCGCCAACATCCACCGGTTCCTGGACATCCGCGCCAAGCGCGGCACCAAGTTCCCGATCCTGCGCGTGTCCATCGTCAAGATGAACATCAACCGGCACGAGGTGGACCAGTTCGTCGATTACTGGAAGGATTACGCCGACTACTTCTCCCTCCAGGAGCCGATCAACTATCAGATGAACCTGCCCAACACCGCCATCGAGTGGGAGAAGGAGCAGGACAAGGACAATTTCCGCTGCGATAAGCCCTTCACCCGCGTGTTCATGCGCTGGGACGGCACGTTGCATCCCTGCTTCCCCCTGAACATTCCCGGTTTCGAGACCTTCGATCTGGGCAATTTCAAGGAGGAATAGGCCGGTTCGCCGGCGGTGGGGATTCCTCGCCGCCGGCACCGCCTTCGTCTCGCCGCTTTCCGGAAAGCCCGTCCCGCCGATGACTTCCAAGAAGACCGCCATCCTCGGACTGAACTCCGCAGGCTTCAACACGTCCAGCGCCCTGCTCCTGGACGGCACGCCCATCTTCGCGGTCGAGGAAGAGCGCATGGTGCGCGAGAAGCGCACGCGCCGCTTTCCCAATGCCGGTATCCGCCACGGGCTGAAGCTGGCCGGACTGGATATCGGAGATCTGGACGGCATCGCCATCGGCTGGAACCCGGCCATCAATCTGGAAGCCTTCGGCGCCGCCTATTCCGGCCGTGCCCGTTTCCTGGGCGAGATCTTCTACAACGTGCCCGGCGGGCTGATGCAGCTGGCCAAGCGTCCGGCCGGCGACCGCGCCGAGCAGATCATTCATCTGGACGGCGGCAAGAAGCTCCACATTCACTACATCCGCCACCATATCGCCCATGCCGGGTCGTATTTCATCTCGCCCTTCGACGAGGCGGCGGTGCTGACCCTCGACGCATTCGGCGAGAAGGAATGCGTCCATTTCGCCCATGGCAAAGGCAACAAGCTGGAAAGCCTGTGGACCCAGGAATTCCCCCACTCGCTGGGGTCGTTCTATTCCACCTTCACCGCCTATCTGGGCTTTGCCGCCCAGAGCGACGAGTGGAAGCTGATGGGCGCCAGCGCCTTCGGCAACGCTGCGCGCTACGTCGACCGGGTGCGCTCGCTGGTGAGCTTCAAGGATGACGGCTTCGAGCTGGATCTCAGCTGCTTCAACCATTACCAGTTCCACCGCCCCGGCCTTTACACCGCCAAGATGGAACAGGTGCTGGGCATCGCCCCGGCCACCGACGGCGATAATCTGGGACAGGACCATTACGACCTCGCCGCCGCCGCCCAGGCGGTGTTCGAAGAGATCTACGTCCACCTGCTGACCCGGCTGCATGCCCGTACCGGTTGTCGCAACGTGGTGCTGTCGGGGGGTTCGACCCTCAATTCCCTGGCCAACGGCAAGGTGGTGGCCAACACCCCCTTCGCCGACGTGTTCATTCCGCCGGCTCCCGACGATGCCGGTTGCGCCATGGGGGCGGCGTCGTACCTCTATCACCACATCATGGATCGGCCGCGCACCTATGTGATGCGCTCCAATTATCTGGGGCCGTCCTATTCCGATACCGAGATCTCGGAATTGCTGACCAGCCTGGGCATCCGTCATGCCGAGCAGGCCGATCCCTGCCGTACCGCCGCCGAGATGGTGGCCGCCGGCAAGGTCATCGGCTGGTTCCAGGGTGGGCTGGAATTCGGCGACCGGGCCCTGGGCAACCGCTCCATCCTGGCAGATCCCCGCGATGCCGCCATGAAGGACCGGGTCAACGCCCTGGTGAAGTACCGCGAGGGCTTCCGGCCCTTCGCCCCGGCCATCCTGGCGGAAAAAGTCGATGAATATTTTGTGGGCGCCGCCCCGACCCCGTTCATGGAGAAGGTCTTCCCCATCCGCGAGGACAAGCGCGCCATCCTGCCGGCGGTGACCCATGCCGACGGCACCGGCCGTCTCCAGACCGTGGGCGCCCAACAGAATCCGCTGTTCCATCGCCTGATTTCGGCCTTCGGCGAGATCACCGGTGTGCCGGTGGTGATGAACACCAGCTTCAACGTCAAGGGCGAGCCCATGGTGTGCTCGCCCCAGGATGCGGTGCGCACGTTCTTTTCATCGGGACTGGACGCCCTGGTCATCGGGCGGTATCTCATCACCAAGTGAACCGACGGGCCGCCTTCGCCATGATCAAGACCGTTCTTCTCAGCTATATCCGGGCCGTGCTCGGCCTGCTTGGCCGTCCGGTGGCGCCGCGCACCGGCTGGCGCAGCCTGGAGGGCGAGGTCTTCGTGGTGCCGCTGGGCGAGATTCACCGTCAGGCCCGGCCCGAGGGGCGGGCGGCGCGGCTGCAGGCGCTGCTGGCGCCGGTGGCGAATCTGCTGGGGCGGGAACCGGCGCGCAAGGCCAAGGCCGGCCAAGTGTCCGGCGTCTACTACCCCATCGATTGACGCGACGTGGCGGCGGGCAACCCTTCAGGAGCAATCATGGCCCATGACGACGATCAGAGCCTGATCGAGCCCGTCCTCGAGCGCTATCGCGCCGAGATGATGGATTACGAGCAGTTCTGGTATCTCGGCCATCGGTTCGAGTATCACCCGCTGGTGGGCTACGTCCACGCGCCGTTCGCCTCCAAGACCCTGAACATCAGCAAGCAGGGCTTTCGCGGCCCCGAATACCTGAACCGCAATGCCCACGGCAATCCACGCATCGCCGCTTTCGGTCCCTCGGCCCTGGTGGGCATACCCAACAGCAGCGACGACACCATCATCACCGCCTATATGGACCGCCGCTTCGAGGAGGCCGGGCGTCCCGCCGAGGTGATGAATTTCGGCCTGATCTGCGGGCGCATCAACAATGAGATGCGCATGGTGTCCAAGTTTCTGGTGGATTACGACATCGACGCGGTGGTGCTGCTCAGCGGCTATAACGACGGCTGGTCGTTCACCCTGGGCAGCCTGTGGGAGTTCCAAGACATCGCCGACGTGCAGATGCGGGGATTCGCCGCCAACCGCCATCGCGCCGATCCGGTCTATTTCCTGCGATTGGCCTGGGCGGCGTGGAAGCGCTCTCGGCTGGAGGCCCAGGCGGCCAAGGCCTCAGCCTCCCAGGTGCGCGGTGCCGAGCGCTTCTTTCGCGGCCGCCGCGCCCAGGCCATCGATTCGCGCCCGCCGGTCCCGGTATTCGAAACCGGCGAGAAGCTCTACCTGCAATTCCTGGGACAGATCGCCGCACTCTGTGCCCAGGCGGGCAAGCCGTTCCTCTACGTCTTCCAGCCCAATCTGTTCACCACCGCCAAGATCCTCAGCCCCTACGAGGCGGCGGCGGCGCGGTCGCTGGACAATGCCTTCGGCCAGGAACCCAATCTGCGCGCCGCCCGCATCGAGCAGTTCAGCGCCTTCTATCGTCAATTGGGGCAAAAGGCCCGGGTGGTGGTCGAGGCCAATGGCGGTCGGGTCTTCGACGCCGATGCCCACTTTGCCCAGGCGCCCGACGGGACCGAGATTTTTTTCGACGAATGCCATTACCGCGAGGCCGGCAACGAGATCATCGGCGCCGGTCTGGCCGACGAGCTGATGAAAGTGCTGGGCTCATGAGAATCCTTGGGATCTCTTCGCATTATCACGATTCGGCCGCCTGTCTGGTGGTGGACGGCCGCATCGAGGCCGCCGCCCACGAGGAGCGCTTCACCCGGCTCAAGCACGACAGCCGCTTTCCCGCCCATGCGGTGGCCTGGTGCCTGTCCCGCCTGCCGGGCGGCGCCGCCGATATCGACGCCGTGGCCTATTACGACAATTGGGCGCTGAAGCGCCGCCGGTCGCTGGAGAACGCCCTGGACCAGGGGCCGCGCGCCGCTGAGGCCATGGCGGCGTCGTTGGGCAATTGGGGCAAGGAAGCGGATTTCCGTCAGGCCCTGGGCCGGGCCCTGGGCTGGTCCGATGCCGATCTCGACCGCAAGGTCCAGTGCGTCCAGCATCATTACAGCCATGCCGCCTCGGCCTATTTCTGCTCGGATTTCGACGATGCGGCGGTGGTCACCGTGGACGGCGTCGGCGAGTATTCCACCACCACCATCGGCCGGGGAACCGGCGGCAGGCTGGTTCTGGACAAGTCCATCGACTTTCCCCATTCCCTGGGGCTGATGTATTCGGCCTTCACCAAGTATCTGGGTTTCAAGGTCAATTCCGGCGAATACAAGCTGATGGGCCTGGCGCCCTACGGCCAGCCCATCTTCCGCGACAAGATGATGGGCGAGCTGATCAGTTTGGCCGAGGACGGCTCCTTCGCCCTTAACCTTGATTATTTCCGCTACCATCACAGCCTGGACATGGCCGATGACGCGGCCATCCATCGTCTGACCGGCGTGGCGCCGCGGAGCGAAGCCGATCCCATGCTGCAGGGGCACAAGGATCTGGGCGCCTCCATCCAGGCGGTTCTGGAAGAGGCCCTGGCCCATCTGATCGACGCCGCAATTCGCCATACCGGCCGTCGCGACGTCTGTCTGGCCGGCGGCGTGGCGCTCAATTGCTCGGCCCTGGGCAAGATCAGGAACAGCGGCGCCGTCGATCGCCTGTTCGTCCAGCCGGCGGCGGGTGATGCCGGCGGCGCCATGGGCGCCGCCCTGGCGCTCCACCACAGCGTCACCGGGGGCAAGGCCAAGGCCGAGAGCGGCTTTTCCGTCTATTGCGGTCCGACCATCACCGCCGACGACGCCAAGGCCTATTTCCTCAAGCGCGGTTGCCCGCACGAGGAATTGTCCGACGACGATCTGGTCGAGCGGGTGGCGTCCTGGCTGGCCGAGGGCAAGGCCATCGCCTGGTGCCGGGGCCCGGCGGAATGGGGTCCGCGCGCCCTGGGGGCGCGCTCGATCATCGCCAGTCCGCTGGTGCCGGGGATCAAGAAGACCCTGAACCTGCAGATCAAGCTGCGCGAGAGCTTCCGCCCCTTCGCTCCCTTCGTGCCCATGGAGCGCATGGCCGATCTGTTTGTCAATCCGGGCGAGGCGCCGCACATGTCGCTGGTGTTCTTCCTGCGCGAGGAATTGCGGGCCAGGGAATCCGGTCTGGCCATCGCCGGCAAGACCCTGACCGCCGAACAGTTCGGCCATCTCAAGGCGGCGGTGATCCACGAGGATTGGAGCGCCCGCGTCCAGACGGTGACCGCCCAGCAGAATCCGCTATTCCACGCCGTGGCCATGCGCTTCTTCGAGAAGACCGGTTGTCCCATGCTGATCAACACCTCCTATAACGCCCGGGGAGAGCCCATGGCCCTGGACGCCGCCGATGCCTTCCGCTGCCTGATGCGGACCGGCCTGGACGGTCTGGTGGTGGATAATTACTTCCTCGACCGCACCCGCCAGCCGCTGCTGACCGAGGCCGAGCAGGAAACCTTCGAGCTGGATTGAGACCGGCGAGCCTTCAAGGATAGTCATGACCACCCATCACATCCATTCCTGCGACCTGTGCGGCGCCGACGATGCCGCCGAGATCGAGTGCTCGCGCTTTTACACCGATGGCCAGCCCATCCATGTCTGCCGCCAATGCGGCTTCGTGTTCGTGCGGGCCCGGCGCAGCATCGAGGACATCGCCCGCGCCTGGTCCGAGGAATGCTACGGCAAGACCTATACGGCGCGGACGCCGCACATGCTGGCGCGCCAGTCCTTCGTCACCCAGTTCATCGCCGATGCGGTCGGCTTCGGCGGCAAGGCCCTGGTGGATATCGGCGCCGGCGAGGGCCAGTTCTTCGAGCTGTTGCGCCGCTTCGACCACAAGCCGTCCTCCATGCTGGGTATCGAGCCTTCGCCCGACAATTGCCGTCTGCTGGAAGGCCAGGGTTTCGCCGCCTTCGCCGGCACCATCGAGGATTATCTGGCCGATTCCACCGCCGGCGGCGCCCGCTTCGACCTCGCCACCATCATGTGGACCCTGGAGAATACCACCGATTGCCGCGGCATGCTGAAGGGCGCCCATGGCCTGCTCAAGGAAGGCGGCCACGTGGTGGTGGCCACCGGCAGCCGCATCCTGGTGCCGTTCAAGAAGCCGCTGGGCTATTACTTTACCAAGGTGCCCGCCGACACCTGCAACTTCCGGGTCAGCGCCCGGACCCTGAAGGGCCTGCTGGCGGTATCGGGCTTCGTGGTCGAGCACGAGAACCGCTGGATCGACAACGACTTCCTTGTGATGGTGGCGCGCAAGGCCCGGCCCGGCGAGAGTCCCCAGTGGCAAGGCGACGATTCCGACGCGGTGCTGGATTTCTTCGCCCGCTGGCACCAGGACACCCAGGCCCATTTCAAGGATTGCTGACCCCATGAGCAACCAGCCCCAGCGTGAACTTCGGGCCGGCGTGATCGGTCTGGGCGTCGGTGAACAGCATGTCATCGGCTACAACAACGCCCCCGGCGTCCGGGTGGTGTCGGTGTGCGACATCGACCCGGCCAAGCTGAAAGAGGTCGCCGACCGCCAGGACGTGCCCGGCCGCTTCACCGATTGGCGCCGCATCACCGAAGATCCCGACATCGACGTCATCTCCATCGCCTCCTATGACGACGCCCATGCCGAGCAATGCGTTTCGGCCTTCCACCACGGCAAGCATGTGATGGTGGAAAAGCCGGTGGCGCTGAACCGCGCCGATGCCGAGGCGGTGCTGCGGGCCCAGCAGGATTCGGGCAAGCTGATCACCTCGAACCTGATCCTGCGTCACGTGCCGCGTTTCCGCGAGCTGCGCCGCCGGGTCCAGTCGGGCGAGTTCGGCGATATCTTCTGCATCGAGGGTGACTACATCCACGAGATCC
>JACQAD010000096.1 GCA_016195125.1 Magnetospirillum sp. | reverse complement strand
GGGCCTGAATGCCGCTCTTTTGCAGCATGTAGCCCCAGCGGATGACGCGGGCGACCTCGTTGGTCAGCATGCCGCGGGCCATCTTGGGGGAAAAGAAGATCGCCTTGATGTTGCCCAGGGCCTGCTTCACATAGCGGGCCTCGAAGCCCACATGGGTGGCGGCAAGAGTGCCGCCGATGACCATCAGAAAGCCGGTCAGATGCAGGAAGATCTTGAAATTGGTCGTCGATTCGACGATCGAGCCCAGGAACAGCAGCAGGCTCAGCGAAAAGGCGATGATCGTTGGCAGCGACATAACGGCTTGGTCCCCAAACGCCACGGGCGGACGGCCTCATGCCCCAGCCGGCCGTGCCACATCTTGCGACACTTCGCCAGATCGGGCAACAGCTTAGGGCCGGTTATGGATCGACCCTAAGCGATCGTAATGCCGCATTAAAGCGTCGGGTCGGGTTCGGTCGGGGGTTCCTTGTTAAGCTCCAGCTCAACCTCGACGATGTCGCCGTCGATGGTGCGGATAGGGAGGAATCCCAGGTGTTTGACAAAGCCCAGCATGCGCGGGTTGTCCTTCAGCACCTGGCCGACGATGGTCCTGGTGCCGCGGGACCGGCAATACTCGATCATCTTGACCAGCAGGCGTTTGCCCAGGCCCGAGCCCTTGAGGTCCGAGCGCACCACGATGGCGAATTCAGCGGCCTCGTTATCGGGATCGGTAACGGTGCGGACCACGCCCAGGGTTTCCTTGCCGCCCTCGGGCAGCTCGATCTCGCCGATGAAGGCCATCTCGCGGTCGTAATCGATCTGAGTGAGGCGCGCCATTTCGGAATGGGGCAGCTCATGGACCAGGCCGAAGAAGCGGAAGCGGATGTCTTCCGGGGTCAGCTTGGAGACGAAGACGTGGTGGTTGGGCTCATCCTCGGGGCGAAGGGGGCGCAGCAGGGTCTTGCGCCCGTCGGTCATGGTGAACCATTCCTCCAGCTCCTTGGGATAGGGGCGGATGGCCAGACGGTCGGTTCCGGCCTTGGCGGGCGCTACGACCATGCGGGCGTCCAGGGCCAGGACGCCCTGGGCATCGGCGAAGAGCGGGTTGATGTCCAGCTCGACGATCTCCGGGAAATCGACCACCAGTTGGGAGAGCTGAACCAGGGCCAGCTGAATGGCTTCCTTGTTGGCCGGCGGGCGGCCGCGATAGCCTTCCAGCAGGCGCGACACCCGGGTGCGCGAGATCAGCTCGGCCGCCAGATTCATGTTGAGGGGCGGCAGGGCCATGGCGCGGTCGGCGATGACTTCCACGGCGATGCCGCCCTGGCCGAACATGACCACCGGGCCGAAGACGGGATCGGTGGCGACGCCGCAGATCAGCTCCTGGGCGCCGGGGCGGCGTGCCATGGTCTGGACGGTGAAGCCGTCGATGCGGGCTTCGGGATAGACGGTCTTGACCCTGGCCAGCATGGCGTGAGCGGCTTTCTCCACCTCGAAGGGGCCTTGGAGGTTGAGCATGACGCCGCCCACATCGGATTTATGCATGATGTCGGGTGAGAGAATTTTCAGCGCCACCGCTTCCTTCATGGCGCTGGCGATCTTGGCGGCCAGGGCCGGGGTGCGGGCCACATGGGTCTCGACGGTGGGAATGCCATAGGCCTCCAACACCGCCTTGGCCTCGGGCTCGTTGAGGTTTCCACCGCCCTTGGCCATGGCCTCGTCGATGAGGAAGCGGGCCCGTTTGGTATCGGGGACGAAATCCGTCGGCGCCGAGGCCGGGACTTCCATGAGCAATTCCTGGTTCTTGCGGTATTCCAGCAAATGCATGAACGCCTGGATGGCGGCGCGCGGGGTATCGTAGGTGGGCAGACCGGCACCGCCGAACAGATGGCGGGCATGGGCCACCGCCTGATTGCCGACCCAACAGGTCATGACATTGGCGCGCGGCCGATCCTTGGAGGTCTTGACGATGGCGGCGGCCACGTCGTTGGGATCGGAAATGGCGGTGGGGGCGTACATCACCAGGACGGCATCGACGGCCCGGCATTCGCTGAGGATATTCAAGGCTTTGACATAGCGTTCGCCATCGGCGTCGGCGGAGATGTCAACCGGGTTGCCCTGGGACCAATTGGGCGGGAGGATGGCATTGAGCTTGGTGATGACCTCTTCAGGCAGCACCGCCAACTCGCCGCCCATTTCGGCCAGATCGTCGGCGGCGATGACGCCGATGCCGCCGCCATTGGTGAGGATGGCCAGGCGTTTGCCCTTCATGGGCTTGGAGCGGGCCAGGGTTTCCACGGCGCCGAAGATCTCCTCGATATCCTGCACGCGGAGCATGCCGGCGCGGCGCATGGCGGCGTCGAACACCAGATCGGACCCGGCCAGGGCGCCGGTATGGGAGGCGGCGGCGCGCGCGCCTTCACGCGAACGCCCGGCCTTGATGGCTAGAACGGGCTTGTTGCGGGCGGCGGCGCGGGCGGCCGACATGAAGTTGCGCCGCTCGTGGATGCTTTCGATATAAAGCAGGATTGCGCGGGTCGAGGGGTCGCTGCCCAGGTAATCCAGCACGTCGCCGAAATCCACGCCCTCGGTATCGCCCAGATGGATGAAGTGGGAGAAGCCGATTTCCTTGGTCCGTGCCCAGTCAAGAACGGCGGTACACAGGGCGCCGGATTGGGACACGAACGCTAATTTACCTGGCAGAGCGCTTTCATGGGCGTAGCTGGCGTTCAGCCCGATGCCGGGAACCAGGATACCCATGGAATTGGGGCCGAGGATGCGCATGTCGTGAGTGCGGCCAATGGCCAGGCATTCCTCGAGGATGGTGCTGCCGTCGTCGTTGACGGCGTGATGAAGGCCATGCGTCATGATGCAGGCGGCCTTGGTGCCGCGCTCGCCCAGAGTCCGCAAGGTGGTGGGAATGGTGGCGGGCGGCGTGCAGATCAAGGCCAGGTCGGGTGCCTTGGGCAGGCAGGCCACGTCGGGATAGGCCAGAACCCCGCCCACCGAGGCATATTCGGAGGTCACCGGCATGACCGGCCCCGCGAAATCACCCTTGAGCAAATTGCGCATGACCACCGCGCCGATACTCTTGGCCTTGGTGGTGGCTCCGACGACGGCGATGGATTGGGGGCGGAACAAGGATTTCAGGTTACGGGTGCTCATGGGAATTCCCGAGTTCGTGACCGACAGGCGGCGCGGCTGCGAGATTAGTCCGCCTTTATAATGCACCGCAATATCTTGCGTGGCATGTCGGCCATGTCCATACCAGAACTAGGGTTTTGACCTTAGTCATCAAGCGGTCATTGTGCGGCAAAGGTGATCGTGGCTATATTTCGCGCTGCAACATTAGTTGGCCACTACTGGTCGAGGGGTTGGGCATGGTTGAGATGATGGAAAACCGCACCTTCGCGGAGATCAAGGTCGGCGATAGCGCCAATCTGGTTCGGACCTGCAGCATGAAGGACGTCGAACTGTTCGGCGTCGCCACGGGCGACCTTAACCCCACCCATTACAGCGTGGAGAGTGCCGAGCGCTTCGCCCATCACCGCAAGGTGGTGGCCCATTCCATGTGGGGCGGTTCGCTCTTGTCGGCGCTGTTGGGCAACGAATTGCCCGGACCGGGAACGGTCTATCGCAGTCAGGATCTGGTGTTTTCCGGCGCGGTGGAAGTGGGCGACACCCTCACCGTCACCGTCACCGTCACCGAAAAGATCGGGCCCGAGGACATCATCCTCGACTGCCTCGGCACCAACCAGAAGGGCGAGACCATTTTCAGCGGCCGCGCCCGGGTCGCGGCCCCCACCGAAAAGCTGGTGCTGCCCCGCCTGGAGTTGAATGAGGTGTCGTTGCGCCGGCGCCATCATGTGTTCGAAGACATCATCGCCCGCTGCGCGCCGCTGGCGCCGATCTCGGTGGCGGTCTGCCATCCTTGCGATCAGGTGTCGCTGGAGGGCCCGGTGGAGGCCGCCAAGCTCGGTCTGATCGATCCCATCCTGATCGGGCCGGAGGCCAAGATTCGCTCGGTCGCCAAGGAATTCAACATGGATATCAGTGGTCTGCGGATCATTGATACCGCTCACAGCCACGAATCCTCCGAGAAGGCGGTGGCCATGTGCCGCTCGGGCGAGGCCGAGGCCCTGATGAAGGGCTCGCTGCATACCGACGAGATGATGCACGAGGTCGCCTCGCGCGATAAGGGGCTGCGCACCGCCCGGCGCATCAGCCATGTCTTTGTCATGGACGTGCCGACCTATCCGCGCACTCTGCTGATCACCGACGCGGCCATCAATATCTACCCGACCCTGGAAGATAAGGCCGACATCCTTCAGAACTGCATCGAGCTGGCCCATGTCCTCGGTGTGGAACTGCCCAAGGTGGCGATCTTATCGGCGGTGGAGACGGTCTATCCCAAGATCAACTCCACCATCGAGGCGGCGGCGTTGTGCAAGATGGCCGATCGCGGCCAGATCACCGGTGCCCAGCTGGATGGTCCCCTGGCCTTCGATAACGCCATCAGCGAAGAGGCGGCCAAGATCAAGAAGATCAACTCGCCGGTGGCCGGTCGTGCCGACATCCTGTTGGTTCCCGACCTGGAAGCCGGCAACATGCTGGCCAAGCAATTGTCCTATCTGGCCGACGCCGATGCCGCCGGCATCGTTCTCGGCTCCCGGGTGCCGATCGTTCTCACCAGCCGCGCCGACATGGCGTCCTGCGCCGTGGCGGTCTTGTTCGCTCACGCGCGCCGCGCCAAGGGCGCCATCGCAGCTCAGTAAGGATTACGGTCAATGCGTGAAGGCATCCTCGTCATCAATGCCGGTTCATCCAGCATCAAATTCTCGCTGTACATCTCCAATGGCGACGACAAGCCGCTGCTATCGTGCAAAGGCCAGGTGGAGGGCATCAACGTCGCCCCCCATTTCGTGGCCAAGTCGCCCCATGGCGGTGTGCTTAATGAACAGCGCTGGCCCGATCAGCCGAACATGAGCCACGAGGCCCTGTTCAAGTACATGATCGATTGGATCGAGAACCAGCTGGGTGATGCCGAGCTCAAGGCGGCCGGACATCGCGTCGTTCACGGCGGCTCTCAATATTCCCAGCCGCTGCTGATCAACGACGACCTGATGGAGGAACTGGAGCGTCTGGTGCCTCTGGCGCCGCTGCACCAGCCTCATAACCTGGCTCCCATCCGGGCCTTGTCCAAGGTTCATCCCAATCTGGCACAGGTGGCATGCTTCGACACCGCCTTCCACCGTTCCAATCCCTGGACCGCCCAGAGCTTCGCCCTGCCGCGCAAGCTCACCGGCGAGGGTGTGAAGCGTTACGGCTTCCACGGCCTGTCCTACGAATATATCGCCCGTCAGCTCCGGCAGCTGTCGCCGGCGACGGCGCGGGGTAAGATCGTGGTCTGCCATCTCGGCTCGGGCGCCTCCATGTGCGCCATCGACGAGGGCAAGAGCGTGGCCAGCACCATGGGGTTCACTGCCTTGGACGGTCTGCCCATGGGAACCCGTACCGGCACCCTGGATGCCGGCGTGGTTCTCTACCTGCTGCAGCAAAAGGGGATGAGCCCCAAGGAGATCGAGGATCTGCTCTACAAGCAATCCGGCTTGCTGGGCGTGTCGGGGGTCAGCAACGACATGCGTGTCCTGCTGGAAAGCTCGGAGCCGCATGCCACCGAGGCGGTGGAGCTGTTCGTTTACCGCATCTCGCGCGAATTGGGATCGCTCACCGCCGCCATGGGCGGTCTGGACGCCCTGGTGTTTACCGCTGGCATCGGCGAACGCTCTCATCAGGTGCGTGAGCGGGTTTGCCGTCATGCCGAGTGGCTGGGCGTGGAAATCGACGAGGAGGCCAATCAACGTGACGCCATGCTGATCAGCACCCTGGACAGCCCGGTTTCGGTCTGGGTGATCCCCACCGACGAGGAGATGATGATCGCCAAGCATACGCGGGAAGTTCTAAAGAGCATCCGTGATTAGGCGTGTTTGGCCTCGGCGACTATATGTGGTATGGTTGCAGCCGCTTCCGGTCAACTGCTCTGAATATGAGCAGGGGGCCGGGGCTCGGCTGCAATCGTTCGGGACCATAGTGGCATGCGCAAGCTGAAGATCACCATCGGACATCATGTCCTGCACGTGGACCTTTACGACACGGCGACGGCGGACGCGGTGCTTGCCGCCGTGCCGTTCGAGGCCCGCGCCGCCATCTGGCAGGGTGAGGTGTATTTCCAGGCTCCCCTGCATGCCGATCGCGAGGATTCGGCCCGTGACGTGGTCGAGCCGGGTGAGCTGGCCTTCCGCCATGAAGGCGAATCCATGGTTATCGGCTATGGCCCCACCCCTTGTTCCGAGGGCGACGAAATCCGTCTGGCGGTCCCGGCCAATATCTGGGGACGCACCGCCGATCCCCTGGCGTTCCTGGCGGAAATCGAAGCCGGCCAGCTGGTTCGGGTCGAGCAGGCGTCGGAATAGGGCGGTGATGCTGCGTTCCAGATTCCTCACCCTGGCCTGCATCGTGGTGCTGGCACCCCTGCTGGGAGGCTGCGCCGTCGCCGAACTGGCGGCGTATGGCGTCAAGTCGATTGAGAAGCGAAACCAGGGTCAATCGGGCGATGCCGCCGCCGCGGGCCAACCGGCGCCGGCATCCTCAGCGGCGCAGGCAGACGAACCGCCACCTCCGGCCAGCGCCCCCGCGCCCCGTCGGTCTTCGGTAACGGTCGAGGAATTGCCGGCCCGCTAGAGTTGTCCGCCTTCAGGCTAAATTAAGCCTGAGCGGCGTTTGAGCCCTAAAAAGGCGCTGTCTTTCCGTACCGACAAGGAATCTGGGGTGCTTCAGCTTGACGCTGATGCACTGGAAGCGGTGAATCCGCCCACAGGGGGCAAGATTACATCTTGCGGTGGCCTTCGGTGCCCATGACCGACTTCAAGCCCAAATTATTGGCGTCATCGCTCTCGACGATATGGTCGTGGCGCTTGTCTTTGGCGCGGTGGCCGATTTCGGCCAATTCGGTCACGGCCTTCTCGACCTTTTCCAAGGCGGCCAGCATCTCCTCGCCCAGGGGGCGGTCATCGATGAGGTTGGCGTAGCGCTTGATATTGAAGGCGAAATAGCGGATCAGCTTGATGTTGTCGCGAAAGCTCCGGGGCCGGCGGACAAAGATGCGGTGCGAGGTGCGGATGTTCTTGATGAACATGTTCACCAGGGCGCGGACAAACTTGTCGGTGGCTTCCAGCTTGCGATTGAAAATGGCCTCGGGCACGCGGGTGACGCTGCAATCGGTGGAGGCGATTGCGGTGGCCATGCGCTCCGAGCGATCGATCACCGCCATTTCGCCGAAGATCTCACCGGGTTTGATGGAATCCAGTTCGACCCGCTGACCTTCCACCTGCTGGAAGATCATCACCTTGCCCTTGTCGAGAATATAGGCGGCGTCGCCCATGTCGCCCTGACGGAACAGAATTCCTCCGGCGGCGACGGCGAGTTTTTCCATCTTGGGTTCGCCGTTGACCGGCGATGAGGCTAGAGGCGCGCTGATTTCGTTCATGATCCGGGGGGCTCTGAGTAATGCTGCGACTGTGCGTTATTAGCGGTGCGGCCGCAAGCGCGCAGCCTTGATAAAATGTGACAATCACCGACCCGATTGGCGGAGTTACCGGAGTCTCGCCTTATCGCGTATGGCGGACAGGGTCGTTCGGGTCGTGATGGCTTCGGGATCGAGGCACAGATGCAGCACCGCCAGCCGGCCGGCGGCCAGTGCCTGGTCGAAGGCGGGAGCGAAGTCCTCGGTGCGCTCCACCCGGGCGGTCCAGGCGCCATAGGCGGCGGCCAGGGCGGCGAAATCGGGGTTGGCCAGGTCGGTGGCCAGGGCGCGGCCGGGGTGGTTGGCCTCCTGATGCATGCGGATGGTGCCATACATGCCGTTATCGATGATGATCACCACCGGAGACAGGCCGTGCAGCTTGGCGGTGGCTAATTCCTGGGCGGTCATCAGAAAGCAGCCGTCGCCGGCGAAGGCCAGCACGGTTCGCTCGGGGAACAGGGATTTGGCGGCCAGGGCCGCCGGCAGGCCGTAGCCCATGGAGCCGTTGGCCGGGGCCAGTTGGCTGGGATAGGACCGGAACCGGTGAAAGCGCTGGGGCCAGCCGGTGTAGTTACCGGCACCGGTGCAGATGATGGACCCGGCGGGCAGACGCGCTTCGATCTCGGCCATGACTTGCCCCATGTCCAGGGCGCCGGGGCAGAGGTCGGGAATACGGTTGGCCAGATGTTGTTCGCGTAACGACCGGGTCCATGCCTCCCAGGCGGGAGAATGCGGCGGGGCCAGTTCGGCGGCGCGGCGGGCGAAGGGCGGCATGGCGGCGGCAACGGCAAGGCTGGGGCGATAGACCCGGCCCAATTCTTCGGGCTCGGGAAAGACATGGATCAGGGTCTGGTCCGGGTTGGGGGCCTTGATCAGGGTATAGCCGTTGGTGTCGATATCGCCCAGACGGGTGCCGACCGCCAGGATCAGATCGGATTCGGCCACGCGCTTGCCCAGGCCGGGGGCCATGGAGAAGCCCAACTCACCCGCATAGACGGGAGAATCGTTGTCGATGATATCCTGGCGGCGGAAACAGGCGGCGACAGGAAGCCTCCAGGCTTCGGCGAAGTCCGTGAACAGGCGCGCGGATTCGGCGGTCCAGCCGCCTCCGCCCACCAGGGCCAGCGGCCTTTGCGCCTGTCCCAGCAATTCCGCCAGCGTCTCCATCTGGCAGGGGCCAGGGTGAGGCAGGGCGGCCGGTAGCTTGCACACATCGGCCACCAAGGCGGATTCAGCCAGCATATCTTCGGGCAGAATCAGCACGGAAGGGCCGGGGCGGCCGCCCGTGGCGGCGGCGAAGGCGCGGGCCACGGCTTCGGGCAGGCGGGTCGGGCTGGTGATCTCCTCGACGCGCTTGGCCAGGGGCAGGAACATCTGCGTCAGATCCACTTCCTGGAAGGCTTCCCGCCCCCTGAACGGCCTGTCCACCTGACCGATCAGGAGCACCATGGGGGTGGAATCCTGAAAAGCGGTATGCACCCCCACGGCGGCATGGGTGGCCCCCGGCCCGCGCCCGACAAAGCACACCCCAGGCCGTCCGGTCAGCTTGCCGTGGGCCTCGGCGGCATAGGCGGCTCCACCCTCGTGGCGGAAGGCCAAGACCTTCAGGCGGTCGCGCCGGTCCCAGGCCGCATCCAGGAAAGGCAGGAAGCTTTCCCCTGGGACACAGGTGACCGTGTCCGCTCCCTGGGATATCAGGGCATCGGCGAGAATCTCGCCACCACTGCGCGGCTTCAGGCTGGATGACGGCGTCACCATTCGCACTCCCGGAGGTTGAGCATGGCTAAAATAGGCTGCGGGCTAGGGACTGTCCATTTGCGTGACGCTGGCGGCCTGATGTCCTAGCATGGGGTATGAGTGCTGATTGGACGGATCTTGAACGGCGATTGATGCTGGCAACCGGCTCGGACCATGAGCTGGATGCCGCGATTGCCGCCGCCTTTGCTCAGCCCGATGGCCCGTATACGTCGTCCGTGGAGTCTTGTCGCGCGCTGGTCGGTGCCGGAATGCCCGACTGGCGCCTCCATATCGGCTATGGGGCCAGCGGAACCTTTCCCTACGCCTCCATGGCCCGCCAGGGTGTGGTGGTGATTTCGGATGCGCCCACCGTTCCCTTGGCCATTCTCAGGTCGG
The DNA here is from genome assembly GCA_016195125.1 of Magnetospirillum sp. Lineage (GTDB taxonomy): Bacteria > Pseudomonadota > Alphaproteobacteria > Rhodospirillales > Magnetospirillaceae > Phaeospirillum. Next base: position 2,804 of record JACQAD010000096.1, on the reverse strand, counting down.
CGGTCGCGGCGGAAAAAGTCCAAGCGCCGTCATTGCCGCCCTCAGCCTGACCGTATCGCGATCGCCCTCGAAGACTTGTTGCAAATGCACGGTGGGTTGTCCGGTCGCGGCGCGGGCGAAGTGGACCAGCCCCACCGGCTTGTCGGCCGAACCGCCGCCCGGACCCGCGATGCCGGTGATGGCGACGGCCACGTCGGCGCCGGAATGGCTGAGCGCCCCCTCGGCCATGGCTACGGCCACCTCGCGGCTGACCGCGCCCTTGTCCACGATCAGCGGCATGGGGATTCCAAGCATCTCGGCCTTGGCCTCGTTGGAATAAGTGACGAAGCCGCGGTCAACCACGCTCGACGATCCGGCGATGGCGGTCAAGGCGGCCGCCACCAGGCCGCCGGTGCAGGATTCCGCCGTGGCCAGGCGCAGTCCCCTGGCTTTGAGGGAGTCCAGCACTTTGGCGGCAAGCTCGGTCAGGGGGGCGGGCAGCATGGTCTAGCCTCGAAGGTGATTGAGCGCGATCATCAGGCCAAGGGCATAGAGGGCGGCCAGAATATCATCCAGCATGACCCCAAGCCCCCCTCCGACCCGCTGGTCGGCCCAGCTTACCGGCCAGGGCTTCCAGATGTCGAACAGGCGGAACAGGCCGAACCCGATCAGATAGGAGAGGGGATCGAGAGGTGCCGCCACCAGCACCAGCCACTGCCCCGCCACCTCGTCGATGACCACTTCACCGGGATCGCTCACGCCGGTGCGCCGCACGTAGATGGCCGAGACCCACCAGCCCACCAGGAAACAGACCAGACTGGCCGCCAGCAGCATCGTCGGGCCGCCCAGGCTCATGATGATCCAGGCCAGGGGGAGCGCCGCCGCCGAGCCCCAGGTGCCGGGAACTTTTGGCAAGAGGCCCGCGCCGAACCAGGTTGCGGCGATGCAGGCAGGGTGAAAGGCGGTAATGCCGTCGCGACGGTAGGCCAAGCCGGGCTCCTTATGCTGATCTCATCACCCTAGCATTCTGGCCCGAGGGAACAAGACCGAGCCTGCTTATGCCGTAAGGCACAGTCCCAAGGTAGTTTATGATGTGGCTGGTGTGCTGGGGGCCGGGGTTTGCGTCGGGCTGTGGATCTTATTGGAATTCACCCACAACCACGCTCTTTCCGGTTTGGTCGATCGGATTCTGGTGGAGCGTCTCGAACAGAAATCCAAGCGCGACAGCCTGCGCATAGAGGCGCTGCTGCGGGCCCATCACACTCTCGTGGCGTTGACCGGGCGTCTCGCGGCGATAGAGCCGTTGGCTGGCGCGGTTCAGCCTCCGTCGGCGCTGGTGGTCTCTCCTGGGGCGCCGGACTGGTTTCCTGCGCCTGATGAGCGTCAAGGCTTTCCCCCCCTTGATTTCCTTGTCCTGCTGGACGGCGCCGGAACGCCACGCAAGGTCTGGCTGATGGGGCGTCGGGTTTTGCCGCCGGAATTCGCCGCCGCTCTGGCCGCCATGCCCCGTGGCCAGACCCAGACCATGATGATGCTGGGCGAGACGTCAGCACTGGTGTCGGTCTCTGCTCCGCGTTCCGGCGGGGGGGAAAGGTTTGTCGCCGCCTCCCTGGTGACCAGCGACTTTCTGGCGGCGTCCTTGGGGGGCTTTCTTGATCGGGGCTTCAGCCTGATCCTGTACGATGGGCGGATCCTGGCTTCGGCGGGGGCATCGGCACCTGCGGAAGGGACACGCTGGGCCGATCTTGACAGCCATTACCGGGTGCCGATCAAGGGCATTTTCGGCGACAGTGGTCTGGCTTTCTCGAGCCTGCTGTCGCGCGATGATCAGAATATCCTCAATGAACCGCTGATCACCTTGGAGAGGCGCAGCCGTACGATCATGGGCGGCGGCCTCAGCGCCCTGTTTTTGATGATTTTGCTTTATATTGTCTGGCGGGTCCGGCAATCCAGCGCTCGGGTCGGCTTCATGACGCGGCAGATCTTCGACGCGGCGGCCAATCCGCGCTCGGGTGATGAATTGCGCGATCTCGAGGCCGAGGTCGAGACTCTGGTTTCCGAGGTCCGCAATTCCCGCGAAGCCTTGAAACAGGAAGAGGCGACACGCCTCAACATGATCACGGCGCAACTGGCGCTGGAGACCGAGAACGAGCGCTTGCAGCTGCTGCAATCCGTGACCGAGGTCATGGGGGTTGGCGTCATCCGTATTACCGCGACCGGCCCCAAGGCCGAGAATTCCGTAATGCAGGAATTCTCCAGGATGGCCGGAGGGCTGGAGCCCTTCATTCAGGCTCGTACCCGTGGCGATGACGAGGTCAGGATCGGTGAGGGTGAGGCGATTCGGATATTCGAGACCATCCTGGCCCGCAGCGTGGATTACGGGCTGATTTTGGTCGAAGACGTGACCGATCGTCGCCGTGCCGAGGCCGATATCGCCATCTATGCCCAATTCCCATCACAGAATCCTCATCCGGTGTTGCGCGTGGATCTGGACGGCAAGGTCACGCATTCCAACCAGCCGGCGGAGAGAGTGCTGGAGCATTGGGGAATCCTCGAAGGCGACCGGCTGCCCGAGGATTGGCATGAACATGTCCGCGATGCCTTGCGGACAGGGGCGCGCCGGGAGTTGGAACTGACTATCCGCGACCGGATTCTCTCCATGATTCTGGTGCCCTTGCCGGCGGCGGGGGTGGTGAACATTTATGGCGGCGACATTACGGGCCGGGTCGCCGCCGAGCGCATGCTGAACATGGTCAATGAAAGCCTCGAACGGCGGGTGCACCAGCGCACCGAAGCGCTGAAAGCCGAGATCGCCGAGCACATCC
>JACQAD010000133.1 GCA_016195125.1 Magnetospirillum sp. | reverse complement strand
TCCCGGCGAGCAGGCCATCCAGAACTTCAAGAAGGGCGACATGGTCAAGGCCAAGGTCTTGGATGTCGACGTCGAGAAGGAGCGCATCAGCCTCGGCATCAAGCAGCTGTCCTCCGACCCCTATCAGGACGCCGTGGCGTCCATCAAGAAGGGCGACGTGGTCACCTGCACCGTGACTCAGGTCACCGAGAACGGTCTGGAAGTGACCGTCGAGGGCATGACCGGCTTCATCCGCAAGGGCGAGCTGTCGCGTGAACGCTCCGAGCAGCGCCCCGAGCGCTTCGCGGTCGGCGAGAAGCTGGACGCCAAGGTCACCGCTTTCGAAAAGGCTGCCCGCAAGATCACCCTGTCGGTGAAGGCGCGCGAAGTCGAGGAAGAGAAGCAGGCCATGGCCGATTACGGCTCGTCGGACTCGGGCGCCTCGCTGGGCGACATCCTGGGTGCCGCCATGCGCAAGGCTCAGGAGAAGGAGTAATCCTTCCCTGACCCAAGCCTGATGGTTTGAAGAAGGTCCGGTACCGCAAGGTGCCGGGCCTTTTTCATTCCCGCATGGGTGGGATGCCCGAATTACCCCTGGATTCCTTGTCCGTATTTGCTGAGACTGCCTCTCAGACACACATTCGAGGAATTGCATGAGCCCCGCCCCCGCCGATCGATCCGCCGTGAATCCCGTGCTGCTGGGCAGCCTGGGCAAGGGCACTCGGGCCGAGATCGTCGGCTTGGATGAAAGCCGGGTTCATACTCCGCTCAAATCCGGCGAGTTGGAGCGGCGCCTGATCGAGATGGGGCTGGTGGAAGGGGCCCATGTGGAGGTGCTGCACGAGGGCTTTCCCCGTCGCGACCCCATCGCCGTGCGGGTCAACGATCACACCGTGGCGCTGCGCCGGGCCGAGGCCGACGCGGTATTGGTGGTGGCCCTGACCACCATGAGTGCCGTCTGATGAGTGAGGACCGGAAATCGCCGCCCCGCGTCGCGCTGGTCGGCAATCCCAACAGCGGCAAGACCGCCTTGTTCAACGCCATGACCGGGGCGCGCCAGAAGGTCGCCAATTACGCCGGCGTCACCGTCGAGAAGAAGGAAGGTCTGTTCGTCAGCCCGGCCGGCACCAGGGTTCGGGTGATGGATCTGCCCGGCACCTATTCCCTGCGCGCCCGTTCCCCCGATGAGGAAGTCACCCGCGACGTGGTCCTGGGCCGCATGGAGGGTGAGGAGGTTCCCGACGCCGTGGTCTTCGTGGCCGACGCCACCAATCTGCGCCTCAACCTGCGCCTGGCCTTGGAATTGAAGAAACTGGGGCGGCCCATCATCCTGGCGCTGAACATGATGGACGCGGCGGAGAAACAGGGCCTGAAGGTCGACCCCGCCGAACTCTCGGCGGAGCTGGGCATGCCGGTGGTTCCCACCATCGCCATCCAGACCGGCGGCATCCAGACCCTGCTCGACCAGATCGACCGCACCATTCAGGTCGCCGAGCTGGAGGGCTGGAGCCATAACCGGGCCGAATGCGGCTGGAGCGAACCATCCTCCCACGATCTGCGCGATTACCACCGTGAGGTCGAGCGGGTGTTGGCCCGCGCCATCCACTCCCATGCCCGCCCCCACACCGCCACCCAGCACCTGGACAAGGTCTTGCTGATGCCCGGCATCGGCCTGCCCATCCTGCTGGCGGTGCTGTTCCTGACCTTCCAGGCGGTGTTTACCTGGGCACGGGTACCCATGGAACTGCTCGATGCCGGCATCACCTTGCTGAAAGAGGGCGTCGATCTCACCCTGCCTGACGGACCGCTGAAGAGCCTGGTCATCGACGGCATCATCGCCGGAGTCGGCAGCGTCATCATCTTCCTGCCCCAGATCCTGGTGTTGTTCTTCTTCATCCAGATGCTGGAAGACACCGGCTACATGGCCCGCGCCGCCTTCCTGCTGGACAAGCTCATGGGCGGGGTCGGCCTGCACGGCCGCGCCTTCATCCCGTTATTGTCCAGCTTCGCCTGCGCCGTACCGGGCATCATGGCGGCGAGAACCATCGAGAACCGCGCCGACCGTATCGCCACCATCATGATCGCGCCGCTGATGACCTGTTCGGCGCGGCTGCCGGTCTACACCCTGCTGATTGCCGCCTTCATCCCCGAGCGGCCGGTCCTGGGCGGCTGGATCAACCTGCCGGGTCTGGTGATGTTCGCCCTTTACGCCGCCGGCATTCTTTCCGGGCTGCTGGTGGCCCTGGTGATGAAGCGCACCGTTCTCAAGGGCGCGCGCGAGCCCTTGCTGATGCAACTTCCCGCCTATCGCCTGCCCCGGCCGCGCAACGTCGCCCTCGGCCTGCTGGAGCGCGGCCAGGCCTTTCTGGTCCGGGCCGGGACCACTATCTTCACCCTGATGGTCGTCGTCTGGGCGCTGGGCAGTTTTCCGGCACCGCCGGACGGCGCCCTGGAACCGGCCATCCGTTATTCCATCGCCGGGGCCATCGGCCACGCGCTCGAGCCGCTGCTGGCCCCCATCGGCTTCAACTGGCAGATCGCCCTGGCCCTGGTGCCGGGAATGGCGGCCCGCGAAGTGGCGGTGGGCGTGCTGGGCACCATCTACGCCCTGTCGGGCAACGGCGATGCGCTCCGCTCGTCCCTGGCCACCGCCCTGGCCCATAGCTGGAGCCTGCCCACCGCCTTGTCGCTGCTGGCCTGGTACGTCTTCGCCCCCCAATGCCTGGCGACGCTGTCGGTGGTGCGGCGCGAGCTCAATTCCCGCTTCTGGCCGCTGGTCATGTTCGTGTTCCTGACCGGGCTGGCCTATGGCGCCGCCTTCGTCACCTACCGGGTGGCAGTTTCTGTGCTGGGTGGATGACCCGGCCGTCGCGCACCTGGACGGCGAAGGGCGTCAAGGACTTGCCCTCGCACAATCCCTTGACGCACAAGCCGGTATCGACCTCGAACAGGGCGCCGTGATTGGCGCAGTAGATGCGCCGGCCGTCGCTGTCCAGCACCTTGCCGCCCAATTGCTCCAGCGGCAGCGGGATATGGGGGCAGACATCCTCGTAGGCGAAGACCTTGCCGCCCTTGCGCAGGACCATCACCCGAGCAGGGCTGTCGTCGATCCGGCGCAGGCTCAGCACCATGGAGCCGGGATCGGCCAGATCCGCCAGGGCGCACAAGGTGACGTCGTCATCTCGCGATAGGGCGATCTCGCTCATGTCAGTCCTCTCCTCGAACCCGGTTCAGCGCCCATACACCTGACGGACCCGCTCCTTGAAATTGTGCACCACCTTGTGCTCCATGGGCGGCAGGGTCATGGACGCCAGAGAATGCATCAGGGGCGAGCGCAGGACCATCTCGTACTCGGCCTCGACCCGGCAGCCCCCCTCGCCCAAGGGCGAGAAATGCCATTGCAGGCGGAAGCGGCGAAATGGTCCGTCGGCCGAGGTGATGGTCAGGCCATGAGGCGGATCAAGCTCGGCCGTGGACTGGAAGCGCGCCTGCAACGGCCCGGTCCCGAACACGTTGTCCACGTCCAGAATATGCTCCCGCCGCTGACGGATGCGGGCTTTCTGACACCAGGGGATGAAGCGCGGATAGGATTCGATGTCCACCGCCAGGGCGAACATCTGCTCGGGATCATGATGGGGGAAATCGACGTGCCAGCCGCCGAGCAGGGCGGACATGGGCGTTCCCTAGCGAGTCAGGTTGCGGATATTGCGCACGAAGATATTGAGCAGACCGCGGATAAAGGGATCGGCCTTGGCCAGTTTTTCGCGGAAGGTATCGCGCGAGATGATGATGCACGATACGTCCGACAGCGCCTTGGCGGTGGCCATGCGCGGCTGGTCGTCGACCAGAGCCATTTCACCGAACAGCTCTCCCTTGCCGATGGTGGCAAGGGTCATACCGTGCTTGATGATCTCAACCTGACCGTCCTGGATCAGATAGGCGCGATCGCCGCTATCGCCTTCATTGAAGATCTTCGCGCCGGCGTAAAAGACTTTGCGCTCCAGAATCCTATCGTTACGCATGCCCGTCACCCCAGTGTCCTAGAGGCGACTTTATTCGTGTTCGGCGCCCGAGTCGACCGTGAAGGCGTATGTGGGGTGATTACCCCGTCGATTGCCGGCCTCTTTCGCCTTCACCATCGACAGCGGAGCGATCACCGTCATAGACTTGCCCCCTCAATCGTGAAGGCGATGCCATGAGTACCGACGACCACGCCCGTACGCTTGCCCGTCTGCGGGCCTTGATGGCCATGAGCGTGGCCAATGGCTGCACCCCCGACGAGGAATTGTCGGCGGCTCGCATGATCGCCAAGCTGATGGAGCAGATGGACGGCAATCCGGTCAACAGCGCCGCCACCGATCCGTCCTGGGCGGTGCGGGAACGCGACAATCCGCAATACCAGCTGCTGCTGGAGAAGAACACCCTGGAAGGGTTGCTCAAGGCCACCGTGCAGGAACTGGCCCTGGCCCATATCAACACCGTCGCTCCGGCCAAGCGCAATCTGCGGGGCCAGCCGGTGGAATGGGTGCGGACCACGGAATTGCTGCTGCCCTATCTCAACATGATGCTGGGCGGCGCCGGCGGCTCGCGCCTGGCCCGCGGCATGGTGGAGACCATCGTGGAAGAGCTGATCTTCGACGGCTTGCTCCCCGACGCGTTGGCCATGCCTCGGGGCGAATAACACGAAGGGGCGAATAGCCCACCCCCGACAAACGAAAAGGCCCCGGATCAGCGATCCGGGGCCTTTTGCCTTCACTGAACCCGATCAGCGCACGAAGACCTGGACCTCGCCGCCGGCCACGCCGGTGCTGGTGGTCGAAGAGGTGCGCACCCGGCTGGCGGGCAGGTTCATGTTGGTGAGCGAGCGCAGCACCGAATCGGCGTTCCGCTTGGCGTTGGTCGCCGCCAGGGCCTGCTGGCCGGGGGTGTTGCCCACCGGCGACACCGCCACCACGTCGAAGGTGGCGCTGGGACGACGGTCCAGCGCGCTCTTGATGGCGGCATACAGGGCCGGCTCGTAATTGACGTTGGGCTTGTCGAAGCGGATGGTCACCAGCGGCATCTCGCCGGCGCCAAGGGCACGGGCGGGAGCCGCACCCTCGTAGCTGGCGTTGATGCGCGCCGACGACAGGCCGCCGGCGAACAGGGCGCCGTTCTTGATGCCCAGCGCCATGGTGTTGAGGTTCTGCTTCTCCGAGGCGACGTATTGCTGCTGACGGATGGAATCGTTGGTCAATTCGGACAGCAGACGCTCGACCATCACCACGGTGCGGTTGGTCTCGTCCTCGAGAATGCGGAGCTGGCGGTGATCCTCGTCCACCGCGCCCGACAGCGAGCGGGCGGCGCGGACGGAATCCAGAAGGAAGCCGGCCATGGTCGACGACGCGGTGACGTCGTTGGTCAGGCGGTTCATCTTGAGGACGTCGTCGGTGATGCGGTCCAACTCGCCCTGAGCGGCGTTCCATTGCTGGTTCAGCACCGGATTGCCCGGCGTGGTGCCGACCTGGAGGCGCGCGTTGATGGCGGCGACGGTGCCATGATAGCGCTGCGAGTCCTGGACGGTCTCGTTTCTGATCTGCTGCAGGGCCTGGTTCTGGCGGGCCAGCGTGGCCTGCAAGGCCTGGAGGTCGCCGCGGAGCGCCATGACCTTGCCGCCGACGAAGGTGCCGGTGGGCGAACCGGCGGTCACGCCGATGGGTTCATAATTGCCCGAGCCCAGCGCCGGAGGCGCGTCGGAGGGCATGGCCTCGGCGGTCACTCCCTGACCGGGGGCGACAGTTCCCGAAGTCGGAAACAGCACATCCTCGGCGAACGAGCATCCGCTCGCCAGGAGAACCGCGCACAACGCAGCGGCATGGGTCTTTTTCAGGGCCATGGGGATTGCTGATCCTTTGGGTCGCCAGTTCGGACAAGTACCTGACGGGTGCAGACACACTTCCGAAGATGAAATGTAGATTGCCCCCGCAAACTTTGGGGCGGATTTTACGCAAATGACCAAGCGGCCACAAGTACGCATTTCGATAAGTGGTGCATTCCTGTGCCCCGAGTCCACTGGGTTTTGCGGTTTTTCGCCCGACTGAAATTGACGCTTGCGGGGGATCGGGTGTTTGTGTATGGTCCGCGTCCTCGCCGGGGGACATCCTCCCGGAACAGAGTGCGCCCGTAGCTCAATTGGATAGAGCACCAGAC
>JACQAD010000064.1 GCA_016195125.1 Magnetospirillum sp. | reverse complement strand
GCCGTCAGGACGCTACGCTCCGGCTAAGGCCTTGCCCCAATCCGTCAGGGCCAGCACGCCCAGAATGGCGAACAGCGCCGCCGCCACCATGCGGACCAGCTTCATGGGCAATCGTTCCGCCATGGCATTGCCGACGAAAACGGCGGGAACGTCGGCGATCAACATGCCGAGCGTGGTGCCGGCGGTGACCATGACCATATCGCCGAAGCGCGCCCCCAGGGCGATGGTCGCCAGCTGGGTCTTGTCACCGATCTCCACCAGAAAGAACGAGATGGTGGTGGCGAGGAAGGCGCCGGCCTTCTCCCACATCTTGGGCTCATCATCCATCTTGTCGGGGATCAGCGTCCAAGCGGCCATGCCGATGAAGGAAAGTCCAACGATCCAGCGCATCATTTCGGGGCCGATCCACTGCGCCACGGCCACACCGACACCGGCGGCGATGCCATGATTGAGCAAGGTGGCGACGAAAATGCCCGCCACCACCGCCAGAGGCTTGCGGAACTTGGCGGCCAGCAACAGGGCCAGCAATTGGGTCTTGTCGCCGATCTCGGCGGCGGCCACCACGGCCAGTGAGACGAGAAGTACTTCCATGGGAATCACCAAAGGGGGCTGGGCGTAAAACCATTGGCTCGACATCCCGCCCAACCCCTGTTCGGGAGACGTCGCAGCCAAAGGTCTCACCAAGTCCAAGCGGCTTCCCGCCGATGGACCGAACGCGCCATGGGCGATCGGGAGAAATCCCCAGGCCCAAGTCTGTTGACGCGCCCCCTTCTGAAACGTGAAGGCGGCTACTCCCCAATGACGGGCCGACAATAGAGCCGAGATTGATCGCCTTCAAGACTGAAATCCCCGTTGCGAATGAAAGTCAGAAATATCATCACAACAACTTGAAAAATAATACGTTTTCCCTCTACCGCCGGAACCTCCCATGCGCTACCTCTAAGCCGATTGCCATAGTCAGGACTCATCATGTCAGCGAACGCCAAGGAAAGTGTCGCCATCTCCTCCGTTCTCGCCAGCGCCCTCATGACGGTGATGAAGCTGGTGGTGGGACTGATGACCGGCAGCCTGGGCATCCTGTCCGAAGCGGCTCATTCCCTGCTGGATATGGGGGCGGCGCTGTTGACCTGGTTCGCGGTGCGTATCGGCGATCAGCCTGCCGACGAGCGCCATCCCTACGGTCACGGCAAGGTGGAAAGCGTCTCCGCCCTGATCGAGACCGGGTTGCTGTTCGTCACCGCCGCCTGGATCATCAAGGAAGCCATCGCCCGCCTGCTGGAGAGCGAAAGCCCCCCGGTGGAGACCACCTGGTACGCGGTGGCGGTGATCGTGGTGTCCATCCTGATCGATATCGGCCGTTCGCGGGCCTTGTCCAAGGTGGCCAAGGAAACCGGCAGCCAGGCCCTGGAGGCCGACGCCCTGCACTTCTCCTCGGATATTCTCAGCTCCACCGCCGTTCTGATCGGCCTGGGGCTGGTCTATCTGGGCTGGCCCAAGGGCGACGCCGTGGCGGCCCTGGGGGTCGCCGGCTTCGTGTTGCTGGCCGGCTGGCGCCTGGGAACGCGGACCATCGACGTCCTGGTGGATGCCGCCCCCCAGGGAATCGCCGAGCATATCGAAACCGTCGCCGTCCAGGTGCCCGGCATCGCCAGGGTGGAGGCCGTCCGCGCCCGCCCCGCCGGTCCCACCGTCTTTGCCGAAGTGGTGGTCAAGGTCGGACGGACCTTGCATCTGGAACAGGTGGAAGGCCTGCGCCGCGCCGTTCTCGACCGCCTGCGGGCGGAACTGCCCGAGGTCCAGGCGGTGGTCATCGCCGAGCCCCTGGCCCTGGATGACGAAAGCATCGCCGAGACCGTGCGGGTACTCGCCGCCGCCCGGGGATTGTCGGTTCATCATGTGGGGGTCGCCACCCTGGACGGCCGGCCCCATCTCAGCTTCGATATCGAGGTGGACGAGGGCCTGACCCTCGTCGCCGCCCATGCGGTCGCCACCGAGCTGGAACGGGCTCTGGAAGCGGAATTGGGCGAGGACGTCACCATCGACACCCATATCGACCCGCGCCGCGCCAATGCCTTTTCCGGGGCCGCGCCGGCCGGCGACCGTCTGGCCGAGGTCAAGGCGGCCCTGGCCCAAGCCGCCAAGGGATTGGTCGATCAGGTTCATCAGGTCGAGGCCCAGGAGCGCGAGGACGGGCTTTATGTTTCCTTCCATTGCCTGTTCCCCGACGAATCACCCATCGGTCAGGTTCACCACGCCACCGCCCGCATGGAGCATCGGCTGCGCGACGCCGTTCCCGGCATCGCCCGAGTGGTGGTCCATGCCGAACCGGCCAGCGAAGGGGCATAGCAGACCTGCCGGCCCTTTATCCCGGGTTCGAATCTCTCTAACATCCGCCGCCTGACCGGCTGGATACGGATTCGGGACACATGAGCGGTTTCATCCGGGTGCGTGGCGCCCGCGAACATAATCTGAAGAACGTCGATATCGACCTACCCCGCGACAAGCTGGTGGTGATCACCGGCCTGTCGGGATCGGGCAAATCGTCGCTGGCCTTCGACACCATCTATGCCGAGGGACAGCGCCGCTATGTGGAATCGCTCTCCGCCTATGCCCGGCAATTCCTGGAACTGATGCAAAAGCCGGATGTGGAGAGTATCGAGGG
>JACQAD010000113.1 GCA_016195125.1 Magnetospirillum sp. | reverse complement strand
TTGGAGCGTTCCAGCTTTTCGGCGGCGGCCCGGCTGGCAAGTTCGGCATCCATCAGGCGTTGGTTGCGCTTTTCCGTCACCAGCAGCAGGACGCAGAACGCCATGGCCGTCGCGACGAACAGCGAAGCCTCGAAGATCGAGGCGCGCACGGCCGGCTTCAATCCCTCAGACACGTCGGAATCGGCAAAGCCGACCACGACGATCAGCGGATAATCGGCAAGACGCCGGTAAAGGAAGGTCCGCTGGACGCCGTCCAGCAGGGAGCGTTTGCTGAACCGGCCTTCCGGCTTGGCCTCGCTGTCGGCCCAGATCTGCAACGTCCCCATGGGAGCGGCTTCGGCTACGGGAGGCGGCTGCCGGGCGAGGAGCGTCTTGTCCATGCTGAACATGGCCGCGGACGAATTGGGGCCCAGCGTCATATCCCGGTAAAAAGCCGCGATCTGGCTGGAATGAATGGTCAGCAGCATCAGCCCGCGAAAGGTCTTTCCGGCCAAGACCGGTCGGGCGATATGGATATACTGATGGCTGGCTACGGTGCTGGCATTGGCGGAGCCGATAAACAGATGGTCGGTCGGCTGAAGCTGGAAATGGGTGAAGGCGGCCTGATCCGACAAATCGGCGTTGCGCGGGGCGTTGCGGTCGGACGAGTACACCAGGCGGCCCTGGGCGTCGAGAATGGCCAGGGCGCTGCTGAAGATGTCGGCCTTGGGGGGCGCGACCTCATCGAGGAAGTGGGGCAGGTCGTCGAGGCTCTCGGTCATGTAGAAATGCCGGGCCGCCCGCAGATAGGTGTCGGCGAAGTCCAGCAGCCGGACTGAATGGGTTTCGAACGACAGCAGGATCTTGCGGGCCTCGGCCTCGGAGAATTCGAGGCGCTCGCGCTCCATCGCCCGGATATTGCTGAACGCCACCAGACAATAGACGCCGATCAGGGCGGTGGTGGCGACGATGATCGCCACACGGCGAAATCCGGCGCCATGCCATCTGCCCTCGTCTGGTCGGGGCGCTTCGTGGGGATCGGGCGAAAGAGTGGCCAAGGAAGTTCAGCCCAGGGGAAAGGGTCATGGCTGGCACCGCGAAAGAAAGCGGTGTCCGCAGTTTAGACGGCTTTTCTCAAGCTGTCATCGTGGGAAGGCCGTGGCGAAACCGGCTGGCGCCCAACCCGTCCATGGCGATCTCGGGCTGGCGGCCCGAGACCAGATCGGCGATCACCCGGCCCGAGCCGCAGGCCATGGTCCAGCCCAGGGTGCCATGGCCGGTATTGAGCCAGAGATTGGCAAACGGCGTGCCCCCCAGCAGCGGGACGCTGTCGGGGGTGACCGGACGCAGACCGGCCCAGGGCTCGGCCCGCTCGAAATCGCCGCCATCCGGAAAGAGAGTGCGGGCATGGTCGAGGATCATCTTCGCCCTGGCCGGATTGAGCGAGGCATCGTGCCCGGCCATCTCGGCGGTCCCGGCGGCGCGCAGCCGGTCGCCCAGGCGGGAATAGACCATCTTATGCTCGTCGTCGGTGATGGAGACGAAGGGTGCCCCGGCATGATTGGCCACGGGGATGGTCATGGAATAGCCCTTGGCCGGAATGATGGGTAGGAACAGCCCCAGGGGCCGGGCCAGGGCCGGGCTGTCGCAGCCGGCGGCCAGGACATAGGAATCGCCGATGATCATTCCATCCGCCGTGGCCAGCCCCTCGACCCGGTCGCCCAGGCGCGTCAGCCCCAGAACCGGGACGTTCCAGCGGAACTCCACTCCACGCTCCGCCGCCAGTCCCGCCAAGGCGCGGGTAAACTTATGGGCGTCGCCGCTTTCGTCGTCGGGAGTATGAGCGGCAGGCGTGGTCGAACTCGGCGTGATCGCGATAGACGTGGAGGATGCCACGGGTCTGCTGGTCATAGGCGATCTTCGTCTCGTCGCGTAATTCCCCCAGACAGGCCCGCGAGTACAGGGCGACGCGCAGGGTCCGTTCGGTGTTGACGAGAGCCCGCGACGAGGTGCAATTGACCAGAAAGCGCAGGCCCCAGGCCCACAGGGCGGGATCCCAGCGGTTCCAGCGGAACAGCAGCGGCGCATCCTCGCGCCCCAGCCATTTCAAAACCTTGGGCAGGACCGCGGGATTGGCCCAGGGCTCGGCGTGACAGGGCGAGATCTGTCCGCCGTTGGCGAAGCTGGTTTCCAGGCCGGGGCCCTCGCGCCGGTCGATGACGGTCACGGCATGACCGGCCTTGGCGAGATACCAGGCGCAGGCGGTCCCGACGACTCCGGCCCCGATGACGACGACTTTCACTTCCGTCCTCCGTTCGAGCCAGGAACATCTAATCCAGCCCGCCCGCGTTGGCAAATGGGCTTTTGGAGATTAGGCTGGTGGAATGACATGCGAAATTCTCACCGTGGCGCAAATGTACCGGGCCGATTCCCTGGCCATGGAAGCAGGCACCCCCGGCGAGCGCCTGATGGAGGCCGCCGGCTGGGCGGTGGCGCGCGAGGTGCGGCGCCGCTTTGCCAAGGGGCGTGTCACCATCTTGTGCGGCCCCGGCAACAATGGCGGCGACGGTTTCGTGGTCGCGCGGCTGCTGGAGCGCGACGGCTGGCCGGTGCGTCTGGCCCTGCTGGGGGAGGTGGGTGCGCTCAAGGGTGACGCGGCGCTGATGGCCGGGCGTTGGCGCGGTCGGGTCGAGATGCTGTCGCTTGCGGTGCTGGAATCGTGCGCCATCGTGGTCGATGCGATGTTCGGCGCCGGTCTGGCCCGGCCCTTGGACGGAATGGCCAGGGCGGTGGTCGAGGAGATCGGCCGGCGCCAGCTGCCGGTGATTGCCGTCGATGTGCCCTCGGGCGTGGCCGGCGATAGCGGCGCCATTCTGGGAGGCGCCCCCGATTGCGTTGCGACGGTCACCTTTTTTCGTCCGAAGCCCGGACATTTCCTGCTGCCCGGCCGTCTTAAGTGCGGCGAGGTGGTGGTAGCCGATATCGGCATTCCCGATTCGGTCCTTGGCGACATCAGGCCGGATATCACTCTCAACGGCCGCCATTCCTGGGCTTTGCCGGGTCTGCGGGTGGACGGTCATAAATACAGCCGCGGCCACGCCCTGATTCTGGGGGGCGGCGCCATGACCGGGGCGGCGCGGCTGGCGGCCCGGGCGGCGCGGCGGAGCGGTGCCGGACTGGTGACCATTGCCGCTCCCGCCGAGTCTGTCTTCGTCTACCGGGCCGGTGATCCCGGCTGTCTGGTGACCGAGGCCGAGCCCTTCGCGGCGGTGCTGGCCGATCGGCGCTGTAACGTCCTGCTGCTGGGGCCGGGCGGCGGCGTGGGCGAGGCTTTGGCCGGCAAGGTGCTGGCCGCCC
>JACQAD010000114.1 GCA_016195125.1 Magnetospirillum sp. | reverse complement strand
CGCCTGCCCCATCCCCGCCAGGCCCGGCCCCGGAAACAGGCCGATCTGGCGGCCGAGTTCCTGGCCCTGGTGGAAGACGCGGTTCGGGTCCGCATGGTCGCCGACGTGCCGGTGGGAGCGCTGCTGTCGGGCGGCGTCGATTCCTCGACCGTGGTCGCCATGATGGCGCGCATGAGCGGGCGGCCCATCAAGACGTTCTCGGTCGGCTTCGACGAGCCCGGCTATGACGAGACCGCCTATGCCCGTCAGGTGGCGGACCATGTGGGCAGTGACCATCACGTTCTGCGGCTGGGGCCGGATTGCACGGATATCCTGCCCAAGCTGGCCTGGCATTACGGCGAGCCCTTCGCCGATCCGTCGGCCATCGCCACCACCTTGGTGTCGGAGTTCGCCCGGCGCGAGGTGACGGTGGTGCTGAATGGCGATGGCGGCGATGAAAGCATGCTGGGCTATCCCCGCTATCAGCGCGCCCTGGAATGGAGCGGCGAGATGAACCGGCCGGGACGGCTGGCGGCGCGGCTCCTGGCCCATCTCCCCCTGGCGCTGCAGCGCGGCCGGATCGGGCGCAAGCTCGGCTTCCTGGCCGCCAAGGCCGATGAACGGGCGTCCCGGCGCTATGCTCCCTCCCTCATGTACTTCCAGGAGAACGAGAAGCCCGATGCCTATGGCGCTGCGCTGCGCCCCTTCCTGGACCGCTCGTCGCTGGATCTGATCGAGCCCTATTTCACCGGCATCCAATCCGGCGCCGCCGGGGCGGCCTGGGCCGATCTCCATACCTATCTGCCCGACGATCTGCTGGTGAAGGTCGATGTGGCCAGCATGGCCTTTGGGTTGGAGGCGCGCTCTCCCCTGCTGGATCACCCCCTGATGGAATGGGCGGCCCTGCTGCCGGCCGAGCAGAAGATGTGGGGCGGCGAGACCAAGGCCCTGTTCAAGGCCGCCATCGAGCCTCTGTTGCCGCGGGAGGTGATCTACCGCCCCAAGATGGGCTTCGGCGTTCCGGTGGATCGCTGGCTTCAGGGCCCCTTGAAGCCCCTGGCCTACGACTTGCTGACCAGCGAAAGGTTCCGCGCCCGGGGCCTGATCCGGCCCGATTGGATGGAATGGGCGCTGGAGGCCAACAGCAGCGGCCGTGCCACCTTGTGGCATCGCATCTGGGCGCTGATGGTCATGGAATTGTGGTACCGGACCTGGATCGATCCGGCGACGAGTCCGGTCTGATCACTCTCAGGCTCCATTGGCCGCGTTCGAGGATGAAGGGGCCGGCCTCGCCTTGCGCCATCGCAGCCTCGGATTGCGCCAGAAAGGCCTGTACCGCCCGCCCTTCGGCCTGGGCGGCGGCGGACGGCGGACGATAATCCAGTACAATGCCCCAGCCCAGGATCGCCAGGACTCCACCGACGACCAGGCGGCGCCGGATTCCGTTTCCGGGGCTCAGGCTGGCGGTCACCAGCGTGGCCTTGGCCAGCAGATGCGGAATGTAGATGTAGCGGCGGGCATTGCTGAGGACGATCTCGATCTTTTCCGGCCGCTGCAGAGCGACCACCGCCAGTACCGCCACGGACAGCGTCATCAACAGCCCGGCATGGCGGCGCCGGGTGGGTCCAGCCAAGGCCATGGAAAGGGTCAGGACCAGGACGGCCATGGCAATTACCCAGCCCTCTCCCAGGTGATGCAGGGTCCGCAGGTGAAGAGTCTTGCCGAAGGCCGCCTCGAATACTCCGCCGCCCAGCCAGAGCTGGAGAATCCTGGTGGCTCCGGTCCAGAAGGAGGCGGCGGCATCGCCGGCCGAAATCGGGACTGGCTCGGTCAGCAGCAGGCAGACCAACCCGACCACCCCCAGGCGGATCAGATCCGGCCAATAGGCGCGGCCGGCGCGGACGTCGCGGATGGCGCGCCAGGCCCAGCAGGGCAGCAACAGGGCGGAAACCGGATTGGCGGTGAGCAAAAGCGCCTCGGCGCCCAGGCGGAGGCCGCGCCGGATCGGGCCACCGCGAAGCGGCGCCAGGGTCAGAAAGGCGCCCCAGACCAGCATGTTCCACAGGGCGTAGAACAAGGTGGCGGCCATCATGACCGGATAGGTGGCGGAGAAGGGGAGGACCAGCGCCAAGGCGGCTCCGCCCATGGGCGACAGGCCCAGATTCCTGCTTCCATGACTTGCCACGGCGGATACGGCTCCGGCGGCGAAGACCAGCGCGATCCAGGCACAGCCATGGGCCACCCAACTCAGCGGCAGCAGCGAGACGATGCCGAATCCCAGCAGATCGGTCAGAATGGAGACATAGCCGGCGTAATACTGAAAGACGGTTTCCGGGTGGCTGACATAGAAGTTGAGCACCTGGGTGGCATCCTCGGCCTGGAGGGCCGGCAGAAAGAACGAATCCGGGCTTCTGGCCACCAGGACCAAGGCTGCCAGTACGCCATAGGCAAGGTCCAGCCGCCCGGCGGCAATCGCCTCCAGCGGGCGGCTTTGGCGGATCACAGCGGCTTTATCCGGGCCTGGGCTTGCGGATTGAAGATGCCGTGAAAGCCCATGCCGCCGCTGGACGTGATGACCTGGGCGCGGCGGCGCAGATGGATGATGACCCAGCCCTCGGGCATCAGTTCGACCACCGAGCCCCCCAGCAGATATTCACCATCGGCCAGAATATTGGTGAAGGAAAAGGTGATGTCGCGGACCTCGCCGGCTTGGGCGGACAGGGACAGGCCCAGCTTCTCGGTGGTGGTGCCGCAAAGGGGCAGACCCACGGAATTGTCGATGCGAAAGCCCACGGAATAGGATTGCAACGCCTCGCGCGCTTGCATCCGCGCCCGGACCCGGTAGGTCTGGCCATGGCGCAGCAGGGTGGTCGGAGCCTCGTCGGGGCCAAGGATGTCCAGGCGCTCGATCACCGCCTTCAGGCCGGCGGTCTCGGCGCAATCGGGGCCGAGGGTGGCGCCCACTTCGGTTTCCGATCCCAACAGGGCGCGGCGTTCCTCCTGCAGCAATTGCTCGTAGGCGTAGCTGACTTCGTCGCTGGGACCGTCGGCGAGGATGCGGCCGCCATGCAGCAGGATGGCCCGGTTGCACAATTGCTGGACCTGATCGACGCTGTGAGAGACGAAAAGCACCGTCCGGCCGCTGCCGCAGATCCGCCGGATGCGGTCGAAGCATTTGGATTGGAACAGGGTATCGCCCACCGACAAGGCCTCGTCGATGATCAGGATATCGCCCTCGGCGCTGCTGGCGATGGCGAAGGCCAGCCTTGCCTCCATGCCGGTGGAATACGTCTTGATCGGCTGGTCGATGCAGTGGCGCAACTCGGCGAAATCGATGATCGACTCCATCTTGGACTCGATGTCCGGGCGGCGCATGCCCAGGCACAGGCCGCTGAACAGGATATTCTCGCGGCCGCTGAGGTCGGGGTTGAAGCCCAGGGACAGTTCCAGGATCGCCGCGACGCGGCCATGAACCTCGACCCGCCCGCCATCGGGGTGCAGCACACCGGCCAGCACCTTGAGCAAGGTGCTCTTGCCGGCGCCGTTGCGGCCGATGATCCCGACCACCTCGCCGGGATGGATGGTGAAGCCGATATCGTCGAGAACCCGGCGGCCAAGGTGCTGGTTGCTGCGCAACAGGCCGAACAGGCGCGGCTTGCCGGGCACGGTGACCCGGTATTCCTTGATCAGCCCGCGCACGTCGATGATGGGGCGCGTTCCGCTCATGCCGCCAGGAGCCTGGGGTCGATGACGAACAGGTAGCGGTCTCCGGGACCGGTGGCGGCGATCCACTCCACCAGCGCGCCCACATCCCGGTGGGGCACCGGATAATCGCCGTCATTGCCGCGATAGCGAACCCACGCTCCGTTGGCCGACAGGGCGATGGTGGTCATGGGCGTCCATTGCCAGACCGGGTTATTGGCCCAATAGGCGTGGCGGAGGGCCGAGGAGTGAGGGGGGCTGGCGGTGGTCAGGTCGAAATAGGTGTGAATCTGCTCCGGCGTCGCCGGCCTGGCGACACCGAACTGGCTGGTGTAACGGATGTTCAGACTGTGGAGGTCGAGGGTCTGCAGCGGCAATCGCGCCTTGCCCAGGCGGACGGTCTTGCGCCCGGCCAGGCCAAAGCCCTGGAAGAGCTCGAAGGATTCCGCGGCCACTCCCCAGCATGGCGGGTCGAAGGCCAGTCCCTGGAGATTCACCGAACCATCGCGCAGGCGGTTGATGGCGGCGGCAACGGCCTTGTCCGCATGTTGCGGGGCGGCATCCTCCGCCATCCAGGCGATGATCTTCAGGGCGATCTCCGGCCCCGCCACCAGCAGCGCATCCAGCCAGTGATCGTCGGCGAAATACGCCTCGCGGGCATTGACCAGGACCGTCATCGGTACTGCATAGCGGGCGGCCATGCGGGCCAGGGGCAGGGTCCAGGCCGGATCTCCGGCCATGTCGCAGCGCAGGCTGACCCGCTGGCATCCCGCTGGAATCGGCTGGGTGAAGTCGCGCAAGGCCCGGATGTCCAGATTGGCATGACGGCCAAGGGCGGTGATCAGGTCGGAGAAGCTCCGTTCAAGGGTGGAGACCTGCGACGGCGACAGGGTGATGGCGGGAAGGCGGGAAGGCTCCATTACCGGTCTCCCCCGCGATCGGGCAGAATCCCAGGCCGGGCGAGCAGCACGGTGAGGCCCTGATGGACGGCGCAATGGGCGATCTGCCACCGGCCTTCGGCCAATTGGCGGCGGATGGCGATCAGGGAGACGTCATTGTCATAAAGCCCGGTGCCGGAATCGCGGCGGTGGCGGTGCTCGGTCAGGCCTGAATCGCGAAAGGACACGAACAGGGCGTCACGGGATTCCGCCATCAGGCGGTCAAGGCCGCTCTCGATGTCCCACAGGCGGGACCAGACATCCGAGCGGGCCAAGGCCAGGGAAACGGGCGGGCGACTCTGTTCGATCCACTGGTCGGCGGCGACGGTTTCGACCCCGGCATCGGCGAAGAGCGAGCGGGCGGCGCTGCCTCCGGCCTGGCGAATACTTTGGGGTCGCGCCCCCTCGATATGCCGGCGCAGCCATTCCAGATCCCCGGTGCTTCCGGCATCGTCGCCGGGCCATGCGGTGACCAGATCGCGGGGACGGTAGCGGCCCTGGCCGGGAGGGTAATAGCCCAGCCGGCGCATGGTCGGATGGGCGATGGCATCGAAGGCGACCTTGTCGGTCTCGCTCCAGTCGCCCCAGGCCGGAAAGCGGACGCAATCGGGAGCCATCTCTTCCAGGCGGTTGATTTTGGCCGTCAGCATGGCTTCGACGGTGGCGGCATCAAGCCCGGTCAGCCCCAGGAACGCGATCAGCTCCATGATCCGGGACGTATCCACATGGGAGTAATCAAGGGCCCGCCAGTGGTCCGGTGCAAGCCGGTCCAGGCCGGCGATGATGTCCTCGTTGGTGCGGACCCAATGCCAGGCCAGCATCTCCAGGCGCCGCATTCCCGGCCACAGGTCGTGCCAGGGGTCATTCGGCAAGGGCCTGGGGCGCGAGGTGTCGTACTCGTCCTCGGCGGCGGGATAGGTCGCGACCCATTCGCGGGCTCGTGGGCTCAGATGGCCGGGCTCCCGGCACTCGCGGTAGATGTTGCCGTAGACCTGATCATGCCAGTCCAGCCAGGAGCTGACCACGTCGCGCCCATCCCGGATCACATGGACGAAGCGACAGCGGAACAGGGCGTGGAGGTGAGGAATGAACGGCGGCAGCGTCAGGTTCTTCTCGCCGTAGATCAGGCCCTGGTCGAGGGTGTCGGCGATGCGGGGGGCGATGGTCCGTGTCAGGGCGGCGAAGGGCTGGTCCAGGCGGCCTTCACGGAGCAAACGGGATTCCAGGCCAAGGATCGGCCCAGGTTCGCTCCGGCAGATACCGTTGGCGGCCTTGTCCAGAATGCGCACCAGCGAGGTGGTCCCCGACCGGCCGCAGCCGACGATGAAATAGGCAGAGGGCAAGGGGGGCGTAATCCGTACCGCCTCGCCGGGAAGGGGGCGGGGCAGGCCTTTGACGGGGAGCGCCTCCGCTTCCGCCTCGGTGGGCGGGGCGGTTCGGGTCAGTTCGGATCTGAGCTCCTGATGGTCGGATCTGAGTTCCAGATGGTCGGAGCGGAGCTCCTGATGGTTTGCCGCCATGGCCAGACCGATCGCGTCCAGGCGATCGTCGAGGATGCAGCGGCGATGTCGGCGCGGGTAGCGTCCATCAGCGGGGGCAGGGCGGCGATGTCGGCGCGGGTAGCGTCCATCAGCGGGGGCAGAGCGGCGATGTCGGCGCGGGCGGCGTCCATCACCGGGGGCAGGGCGGCGCCCAGCTCTTTGGTCACATCCCCGAGGTCTTGTCGCAACGCCTGAAGATCGGCGGCGAGCGCAAGGCGGAACTCGGCCTGATTGGCGCCGCTGGCCTCCAGCTGATCGCTCAGGCGCTGTTCAAGGATGGTCAGTCGCTGGTGAAGGCCATCGAATCGGCCGAAGAACTTCATGGTGCCGCGCTTCCTGTCATGCGGTTCAAGATAGCCTCGTCATTCAGGCGCGACAAGCATGGGCGGTATGGGGGGGCTATTTACAACCATATCCCTGATCGTCAATATTCGCCCCGCATTGCCGGAGGTTCCGTATGCCCCATGGTCGGTTTCTCGCCCGTATCGCCATCTTATGCAGCCTGTTGGGGCTCGGTGTCGCAATCTGGCTGACCCTGGCGGAGTTTAAGTGGCAAACGACCCTGGAACCGGCGGCGATCTCCGCCGATAGCGGCTATTGCTACATCTATACGACGTCTCCCGCCTGGCCGCTCGATCTGGCCGCCGGCAAAGGCGGCACCTTCGAACTGCGCCTGTCCGAGGATGGGCGTGAGTTGGGGCCGGCGCATTCGAGCCGGGTCTCGGTTCGCAGCGAAGGTGGCGGCCGATTCCTGACCTCGCTGCTCTACCGCAAGCTCTTCTTTTCCACCTCCGATGGTGGTGATCCCCGCAGCAACGGCCGTGTGTACCGGATCGGCGCCGAGGTGAGAGTGGATGTCCGGCTGACATTGGCCATCTTGGGAATATCCTTGGCCCTTCTGGCTTATGGTACCTGGGGCGGGGGGCGGATACCGCCTCCGGTCCCGGTCCCCTTCCAGGTCTTGGCCCGCACGGCAAGGGATCTGTTTCCGCATCTGTGGATCTATGCCGCCGTCTTTGTCATCGCCTACGGCGTCGAGATGTTCAACCTCGTGCTGTCGGGCAATGATTGGGATGCGCTGAGCCATGCGGCGCCGCGGGTCGATGGCGCGGTGAATATGGGACGGTGGATGCAGCCGGTTCTGTGGTGGCTGGCCGAGGACAACGCCTTCTCTCCGGCCCTGAGCCTTAGCCTGGTGGCGGTGGCCTATCTGTATCTGGCCCTGGCCTTGTCCTGGTGCCTCGATTTGCAGAGGACTTACACTCGCCTGATTCTTGCCCTTCTGCTGGTCACCTTTCCCTTGAACGCCGAACCGTTCGCCGTCGCCCTGATGCATTTACCGCTGGCGCTGGGGGTGGTGGCGGCGGCGTCGGCGGCATTGCTGATCGTGTCGGGGCATCAGACCGGGGCGATCCTGGGCGGGAGGCATGGCTGGCCCCAGCTTGTGGCTGCGGTGCCCTGCGTCGCCCTGGCGGCGGCATGTTACCAGCCGGTGGTCATGTTCACCGTCGCCGGTCTGTCCCTGCGGGCGCTGGTTCTGCTCCGCCCCGTGACGTCCGCCGCCGAGATGCGGCGGAGTGTCGGGGGGTTCATGGTGCTTGCCGGACTGGTGATGGCGGCCGCCGCGCTGGTCTATGGGGCCAGCATCCTGGTCCTGGCCGGATTGAGCGGCGCGCCGCTTCCGGGGGGGGAAGGCTCGTTCTCACCGGCCAGGATGGTTGGGCTGTTGGCAGACCTGCTGTTTTCCCCGGATCAGGTTTTTCCCGCCATCGCCAAGATCGTCTTGCTGGCGTCGATGCTTTTGGCGATCGGCCTCCATGGCGGGGCCGGGGCATTCTGGCGTCTTCCCGCCGCCGTTGGACTCCTGGCCTTGATGGTGTTGGCCCCGACTTTGGTTGCGTCGCTCCCCTGGGTGGGGGAGGCGCCGCCCGGCGGGCTGATCGCTGTCGCCGCTCCCATGGCCTGCATGGTCGCCATGGCGATGGAGCGGCTGCCCAGGCCGGGTCAGCGTCGGGTTCTGGCGGGCCTGGGGCTTGCGCTGGTGGTGATCTTCGTGTTCGAGCAGAACCGGGCCAGCGTCACCACGATATTGCTCAACCGCCGTGACCTGAGCATTGCCACGCGCATGCTGGATCGCATCACCCAATCTCCCGCCTATGCCCCCTTCACCGGGCGAAAAACGGTGGATGTGGTCGTGGTCGGCGAGAGACTGGAGGGACGCTATGACCTGGGCCGCGCGTTCGCGCCGCTTTATGGTGGGCCGAGTGGGCCGCGCCCCGAATCCGAATTGGGATGCGGCGTGTTCAACTGCCGAATCTCCAGATTGGCAGCGGCTTTCGGCCTGATCTCCGAGAATCGGGTGACCTATGCCGTCCATATCTGGCCCTCCTTGCCGGCCACGGTCACCGTGGCGGAGCGAGAGGGACTGGCGGCCCGCATCGGCGCCGCTCATCCCTGGCCCGCCCCGGACGCGGTGGTCTACGGCCAGTCGGTCGTGGTGCTGATCCTTCAGCCGTCGCGTTAGGGGAGTGGGGCGATGGGGCGGGTCGTGGGTCTTCTGCTGGTCGTCATTCTGGGTCTGGTGGCGGGCTGGGGGGTGCCGTGGTCGCAATCGCTGGCGCCCGATGCCATGAAGATCAACGAGGGCTTGGCCTATACCCAAGACGTAACGGTATCGTGGCCCTGGATTCTGGTGCCCGACAGCCAGTCCAGGGGCGATGTGTCGTCGCTGCGGCTGTTTGAGGATGGCCGCGCCTTGGGGCCGGCGCATGCGCTTCATGCGGCGATCCGCCAGGAGGGCGGCGGGCGGTTTTCCCATTGGGGAAGCGCCGTCTGGTTTTCCTCGTCCGATGGCAGCGATCCACGCGTCAATGGCCGGGATTACCGCTTGACCGGAACTGTCCGCCTGGATATTCGCCTGGAGGTGGCGGCCATGGGACTCTGCCTGGCCCTGGCTTTGGCCCTGGGCATTCGGGGAGGGCCGGGCGGCCGTTGGGTGGGGTTGCCGTGGCCGCTGACCGAGGTGGCCCAGGGGGCGAGGCGCCTGTATCCGGTGCTGTGGGTCTATGGCCTGGTGGTTTTGGTAGCCTATGGTCTCAGAATGTTCAATCTCGTCGCCACCGAGGACGATTGGGACACGCTGACCGTCGAGCGCTACCAGATCCATTGGGTGATTTCCATCGGCCGCTGGCTGATCACCCCGATCTGGCAGATGGCCGAGGACAATTCCCCCGTCCCGGCCCTGAGCGTTTCGGCTTTGGCTCTGGGCTATCTCTATATCGCCCTGGCCTGTTCATGGTGTCTGGGGTTGGCCCGGCAGTGGAGCTGGCTGACGTTTGCCCTGGTCCTGGTGACCTTTTCCTATAATGCCGAGCCGTTTCTGCTGTCCATGCAGCATCTGCCCTTTGCGGTGGGGATGGTCCTGGCGACTTCGGCGGGATTATTGACCATCGCCTGCGAAGCGGCCGTGGCGGGCGGACAACGGCGGGGCGCATTGGGCCGCGCCGTGGCGGCGGTGTGTATGCTGGCCGCCAGCATGGCGATTTATCAGGCGATGGCGATGATCTTCGTCGCGGTCATCCTGATGCGGGTATTGGGCCGCGCCGCCGAGGCCATCACCGTCCGGGCCATCGTGGTGCTGCCGGGGTTGGCCTTGGCAGTTCTCGTCAGCGGGCTGGGGGGGTACGCCGTCAGCGTCGAGGTGTTTGCCTTCTTCAGCGGCATTTCCCCCAAATCCACCGGAGGCTATGCCCTCTGGCCGTCGCTGAGCCTGTCGGGCGGGGCTTTGTCCGCCAGAATCGAACGGGCGATGACGTTGCTCGGCGACCTTGTCTTGGCACCGCATCAACTTTATCCCCCTGGGCTGGTTCCGGTTCTGGCCGCCATTGCCGTCATTGCGGGCGGGCTTTACGCCTTGGGGCCGATCAAGGGGCGCCAGCGGGGCGAGGTGGCCGGGCGCCTGCTGGTGTTCATGATGGGTCTGGGGCTGCTGCTGGTCGCGCCCCTGACCCTGGGTATGCTCCGCGACGGCATCAACTGGCGCTTCAACACCCTGATCGCCCTTGCCGTTCCCCATGCCGCGATCGTGGCCCTGCTGGTCGAGCGGATCGGGGGGCGGCGAGTGGTGGTGCTGGTGGCGGGGCTGGTTCTGGTCCTGGTCTTTCAGCAGAACCGCGCCACGCTGGGCATCATGCAGCTCAATCAGCGGGATATGGCCATCGTCGAGCGCATGCTGGGGCGGATCACCGCCGATCCCGGTTTTGCCGCCTTCGTCGACAGGGAAGTGGTGGATGTGGTGTTCGCGAGCAATAACCTGTGGCCGCGGGGTGAATTGGCCTCGCCCGGATCGCCCAAGGATTATGGCGCCGCGCGCTTCATGAACGCCCCCCTCTATGATTGCGGTCTGTTCAACTGCGAGGTCGGGCTCATCAATTTCCGTGCGGCCGTTCCGCTGATCGCCGAGGGGATGCCGCATTATCGCTTCAGCCGTTGGCCCGATCTGCAGGTCGCAATCCCGGAGCGCGAGCGGGAGGCCCTGTCCAAGCGTATTCAGGAAGCCCACCCCTGGCCGGCGCCGGACTGGGCAATCTTCAGCGAATCGGTTATCGTCCTGGTCCTCAAGCGCCCTTAGGACGAAAATTTACCAAGGACCAAGACACGCATTAGACGGGTCGGTGTTTACAACCAAAAACGGGATTGTCAGTATGCATGCTCCGTTTCGGGGGAGCTCTTGATGTCGTGGCTACACCGCCTTATCCGCCTTGCCGCTGCGGGATGCGTGCTGATCGTGGCCATAATGGTCTGGCGTGATGGGATCGTTTGGTCCTGGCGCCTGTCGCCGCACGATATATCCGTCGATGCAGGGTTTTCATATATTCATCCCATCAGGCCCTGGTGGCCCTGGCAGATAGAGGCTGACCGCGAGGGGGCGGCCGTCGCCTCGAGCCTGGTTGTCCTCGAGGATGACCGTGAACTGGGGCCGGCCCACCAGCCTCACGCGATGATCCGCACCGGTGGCAAGGGGCGCTTTTCCCATTGGGGCGACGGTCTGTGGTTCTCCGCCTCCGACGGCGGCGATCCTCGCGTCAATGGCCGCGCCTATACGGTTCGGGGAAGGTTCGTCCTGCCGCCGACCACCTCCCTGTGGTTGCTGGCGGCAGTGCTGGCAGGGGGAGGGCTGGCGGCAGGCCGGATGGGCGGGCGGGCCGTGCCTTGGGCGGCGGCCCTGAGAAGGCTGACCGGCGGTGGCGCCTCGCGGTCCTGGTCGAGCGCCCTGGTGCCGCTCATCCTGGTCGCGGCGGGGGGACCGCAGGTGATGCGGGGAGAGGGGGTGATGGTCTGGGCCGCCTTGACTCTGGTGCTGTTCGCCGGAATTTGCGGGCTCGTGGTTGTCGTCCATCTGCTGTTGCCCCGCCGTTTCAGCAACCCCTATCCGGTCATGGTCAACGCCGCGCTGAGCGGTTTGGTGATCGGCGGAATGCTGATGACGGCCGAAGCGGCGGTCATCTTCGCTCCCGCACCGCCGGTTTATCAGCCGGTGATCAGTCCCGGTGGTGCGCGGCCACGTCTCCTCGACCCGGCTGCGCTGGACCGGATAAAGCAGCGTGGACAGCCGCAGGTCATGCCGAAGGAATGGGCGGAACGCGCGGTTGCGGTGCCGGGAGCGACACGGGCCTATGACTGGCAGGGTGCCCTGCATGTCTACGATGCCGACAGCCGGCGCCGCGCCTCGCCGATTCCGCCCAAGCGCCCCGGTGTCTTCAGGATCCTGGTCTTTGGCGACAGCCTGACCTACGGCATGGGCGTGGAGGAACGCTTTACCTATGTGGCGGTTCTCGAACGGGAATTGCGCAAGCACTTCACGGTGGAAGTCCTCAATCTCGGAATCAACGGCTGGCAATCCGAGGATATTCTGGCGGCCATGAAACGGGATGTGGCGAGCCTTGAGGCGGATCAGGTGATCTACGGCATCTGCCAGAACGATTTCCTGCCCTCGGGGACCGGGCAATACACCCATCAAGGCGATTACGCCGTGCCGCTTCCCAGGAATATCAAGGCTTTTTTCGTCGATCGGACGCGCCTGGGAGAGTTCCTGGACCAGCGCTATGACCTGACCCTGCGGCGCTTTCACCTGCGCTACGATTTTTTCGACGACATCCTCGCCAATTTCGGCGGCACCCAGATTCGCTTCCGCCATGATGTGGCGGAGATGAACAAACTGGTGACCGGGCTGGGGCTGCCGCCGGTGATGGCCATGGTGGTCGACCAATTTCCCGAAGCCGGCGGGCGGGGCCAGTCCATCACCCATACCGCCGAGGCGGCGGCCCGCGAGGCCGGGATGACGGTAATCCCCACCGAGTCCTATTATCGGACCTATTCCGGGCGTGCCTTTTCCGTCAGCCAGTGGGAAGGGCATCCCAACGAGATGGCCCACGCCATCTTCGCCGAAATGTTGTATGACGCCCTTGCGGCAGGTAAATCCCTGCCGCCGACCGGGCAATGAGACGTAAGGGAACGTCATGGGGTTCAAGGACGAGGTCCGCAAGGGCAAGCGGTTTGAGTTCGGGCATAATTGGCGGCGCTTCCTGTCCGTCCTCAACGACGAGCGCATTGCCGAGGCCAGCAAATCCCTGACCGAGTTCCTGGGCGTGGAATCCTTGGAAGGGCAGAGCTTCCTGGATGTGGGCAGCGGCAGCGGTCTGTTCAGCCTGGTTGCCCGGCGCCTGGGGGGGCGGGTGCACTCCTTTGATTACGACCCCCAATCCGTGGCCTGCACCGCAACCCTGCGCGAACGCTATTTCGGCGGCGACGCATGCTGGACGGTCGAGGCCGGATCGGTGCTGGACGAGGCCTATCTGGACAGTCTCGGCCGGTTCGACGTGGTCTATGCCTGGGGAGTGCTTCATCACACCGGCGACATGTGGCGGGCGCTTGATCTCGTGAGCAAGCGGGTGGCGGCCGGGGGCAAGCTCTATATCGCCATCTACAATGATGACGGCGCGGTCAGCACCCATTGGCTGGGGATCAAGCGGAAATACTGCGCCCTTCCCCGCATCCTGCGCTTTCCCTATGCCGTCCGCGTCTGGACTCCTATCGAATGGGATTATTTCAAGCATTATTGGCGGAACAAGTGCCCCGGTGATTATTTCAAGCTGTGGAGCGACTACAAGAAGGCGCGCGGCATGAGCCGCTGGCACGATATGATCGACTGGCTGGGGGGCTATCCCTATGAATATTCCTCGGCCGAGCGGCTGGTGGCGTTCTACGAGGCCCGAGGGTTTTCGTTGATCCGCCTGGTG
>JACQAD010000068.1 GCA_016195125.1 Magnetospirillum sp. | reverse complement strand
GCCTTGCGCGGCCAGGAAGGTGTCCTCGTCCACGATGCGCAGTTCCGGCACCTCGGTCCGCTTCCATTCCGATTCCGGGTTCGGCCGCGCCACCCGCTTGCCCGTCTCGGGATCCTTGACGAAGGTCTGGCGGTTGTAAGTCAGGATGCCCCGGTACAACTCGTTATGGAGGATGCCGTTCCGCCGGATCTTGTTGCCGTTGATGGTGCTGGCATTCCAGGCCCCGCCCCGTGGGGACGGAACACCTTCCCTGTTCAGTTGAGTGGCGATCGCCCGGGGGCTGGCGCCGGCACCGTATTCGGTGAAGATCCTGCGGATCACCGCCGCCTCGCTCTCGTTCACCCGGCGCTTGCCGGTGATCAATTCCCCCCTGGCGTCCAGCTCGCGGACCATATCATAGCCGTAGCCGAGACTGCCGGAGGCGAAACCCGCTTCCACCCGCCCGATCTGGCCGCGCTTGGTCTTCAGCGCGAGATCCTTGAGAAACAGCGCCGACATGGTGCCCTTGAGGCCCACATGCAACTCGGAGATCTCGCCCTCGCCGACGGTGACGATCTTGACACCGGCGAAGGAAGCCCGCTTGAAAATGCCGGCGGTGTGTTCCTGGTCGCGGGAGATGCGGTCCAGGGCCTCGGCCACGATCATGGTGAATTGCCCAGCCTTGGCGTCCTCCATCATGGCCATGAGTTGCGGCCGATGGGCATTGGCGCCGGAGATGGCATAATCGGCATAGACCCGCGCCACCTGGCCGCCGAGGCGCGCCACATGCTCCTGACACAGGCGGACCTGGTCATCAATGGAATGCTCGGATTGGCGGTCCGAGCTGTAGCGAGCGTAGATCGCGGCGGTGAGCATGGGAGTAGAGTTGAGTCCTTGAGGCCCGGGAGTCAAGCGATCCGATCCCGCTCAGCCCGGACGGCGCGCTCGATCTCGGCCACGATCAGGGCGGCGGTATAGAGGCAACTGAGAGTGTCCAGTTTATCAGCGAAGCTCATGCTCATGGCTCGTTTCCGATATCAGTCGCGAAAGCAGTTTCTCTCCGGGATGGCATCCACCAATACCTCTGGATCTTCCCCATCTGGCCAGTCCAGATCTTTTGGTTCAATGCGCCCCAACATAAGGTCACGGACGTGAGCGAGAGACGCGATAGCTGAGCAGTGAATTTCCGAGATGCGCCCCTGCGTCCCCTCGATCTCGTCAACGATGAGATTAAGACGCCGATACTCGATTTGGATTGCGTCCCGCGCGTCCATCATTCCCTCCTATTGTACGTCGCTTGACCTATGTTTTGACGCTGTTCGTCTTTGGCCTTCATAACACGGGTCAGCGCGCAAAATCGTCGTAATTACCTCGATCAGACCAGTTGTCATTGGGCCGATTCGGAACCAACGTCAGAGCGGATTACCCGGCGGGCGTAATCGGTTGCCGTTGAGACAACAGCACGATTTCCCACCATGATCGGTCTGATGCGCCACCACAGATCGTCACGCTCGCGCGTCGTAGCAATTTGCTCAACTGAGCCCCAGTTCGCCATCTTCTCCAACTGTCTGGCGCATCGAATGGCATCGCGCCGAGACGGGAAAAGGGCTGGAATGCTCTTTCCGGTTTTCAGGTGGGAAACACGCCAAGCGGTATCCCCATCGAGCAGTGTAGCGGCGAGCACCCCGATCACCACGGCGCGCAACCTGATGGGTCCGTAGTGTCCTGGACGGATGATGTGTGTTTCTCGGATGGGCATCAGTTCCTCTCAATTTCATCGGTCAGAACGAGGATTACGCGGTTGTGGCGGCGTCCGCGCGCTCCAACCAACCGTCGCGGTTGTCGCCCAGGCGGGCGTCTAGCTGCCCCACTTCCTCGGGCCACAGGTGCATGTCGTAGACGAGGCGCTGATAGGTCTTGTTCCACCATCCGCGAATGATCGGATCGGGGTGCTTGTAGCCGACGATTTCGGCGGCGTGCATGAAGTGGAGTTGGAAGTGGTGGGGCAGTTCGTCCAGCGACCGGAGATACTGCCCGACCAATTCCTGCATGGCGCCCCACCAATCACCATCGGCGGGTTCGTCGATGCTCGGCCCGGTGAACGAGCCGCCGTTGTTGTCGTAGGGCGTCACCAGAGCCTCGCCGTCCATCGCCGAGAGGAGGACGCAGCGCCGGAACCACCGCAGCAGATACTTGCTCGGATGGTACTTGGCGATGCCATCAGGGCCGCGAATGGCGGTCAGGAGGACGGTCTGCTGCATGAAGGGGAGCGCGTGTACCCATGGCTGGGTGACGGGGCCTTTCTCACTCATGGCTAATCCTTTCAATTAACTCAATAAAACGGAGGCTCTATTGGGCCGCTTCGGCCACTTCCAACCGGGCCAGCATCGGGGCATCTGCCCTGATGCGGCGCTCGGCCATGGCGACGTATTCGGGGTTCAGTTCGCAAAGAATGGCGTGCCGGCCGAGACGATCCGCGACCAGGCCAGTGGTACCGGCGCCCCCGAAAGGATCGAGGACCGTTCCGCCGGCAGGGCACCCGGCCAAGATGCAGGGTTCGATTAGAGCGGGTGGGAAAGTGGCGAAATGCGCCCCCGAATAGGGCTCGCTTCCAACCGTCCAGACCGACCGCTTGTTGCGTTTTTCAGGCATGACGGACATGGCCTGATCGAAGCTCTCGTTGTTCTTGGTTCCGCTCGCTGCAGCGGCGAGCTTGCGCGAATATTTGAGCAGCCCGGCCTTGGTTTGGTGCCGTGCATCACCGGCTTCGCGCGCCTCTGTCATCTTGTGGCGCTTATTGCCCGGCCCTCTGGGGTGCGTGTCGAGCGAAGCCCTCTCTTTGATCGCATCCGCGTCGTAGTGGTAGATCGGCGACTTCGACAGCAAGAAGATCTGTTCGTGGGCTTTGGTGCAGCGATCTCGCACGCTCTCGGGCATCGGGTTGGGCTTGTGCCAAATGATTTCTTGGCGCAGATACCAGCCGTCGGCACGAAGGGCGAAAGCCACCATCCATGGGGCGCCAATCAGATCCTTTGGTTTGATCGCGCCGATGGCCCTGCGGGCGTTCTTTCGCAACGCCTTGTTCTTGTCTACCCCCATCCGCGCGCCCCGGATGCCATCAATGGCGAACGATCCGCCTCCGCCATTGCCACCACCCGCATAGCTATCGCCGAGGTTCAGCCAGAGCGTCCCATCATCTCGGAGCGCCCGCCGCACTTCGCGGAACACCGATACCAGCTCGAGTACGAATTCCTCGGGGCTTTCTTCCAGACCAATCTGCCCGTCTACGCCATAGTCGCGGAGGCCGAAATAGGGTGGGCTGGTAACGCAGCAATGCACACTTCCGGCCTCGATCTCCCGGAGCCGTTCGCGGCAGTCACCTATCAGCAGACGAACAGTCATGGTGTGCTTTCAATCCTAAAAAACGACGTTAATCAGATCCCGGAAGCCGCAGCCAGTAAGGCTGTCCGGCCACCGGGAAAGGTTTTGTAGATGGTGGCTTCGCTGCATCCGACGGCTCGGGCGATGCGGTGGCCGGGGATCTTGCGCAGCAGCATGTCGCGGACCCGGTCGTATTTCTCGCCGACCAGCACTTGCTTGGCGCCCAGTTTGACTCCCCTGGCCTTGGCGGCGGCCAGGCCGGCCTTGGTCCTCTCCCGAATGACGTCACGCTCGAATTGGGCAACAGCGCCCAACATGCCGTAGACCATTCGTCCGGCCGGGGTTCCCAGGTCAATGCCTTCGCACAGGCTGACCAGTCTTGCGCCCTTGCGCATGAGCAAATCCGAAACCTCCAAAAGATGGCGGAGACTCCGGCTGAGGCGATCGATACGCCAAACCACTAGGGTCATGCCGGGGCCAATGGTATCGAGCAAGGACACCAGACCGGGCCTCTCGGTGCTGGCCCCCGACATGGTATCGGTGATGATGTTGTCGTTGGCGATGCCGTAGGCGGCCAGGGCGTCCATCTGTAGGGCGGTATCTTGGCGGTCGGTGGACACTCGGGCGTAGCCGATCAGCATGGGGTATGCTCCAATGGCAGTCTGGTTTTCAGTAGGGCAACGGTTCGTGATGCGGACACGGCCCGGTCTGCGGATGGCCATCCAGGCAGGCGTAGTCCTGTGCGCTAGAATTGATGCAGTCGCGGCACTGCTGCAGCGGATCGACCGGCGGCGCGCGGTCCTGTGGGTTGCCGTCGCCGAAATCGATGACGATGAAGCGCCGATCATTGACGGCGACCGGCACCACCCAGGAATTGCTGGATGTGAAATAGGTGCGAATGGTGCCGTCCTGCGGCGTGGTCGCAGTCATGGTGATGTCCTTTGCATGTGGATGCGCCGAGCGCCCACCTTGGTCAGGTCGGCGGCCACCCAGTGGCGGCGTCGAAGCGCGACCCGGCACATGGCGATGATCTGGTTGCGGCTGCCGCCATGGCGGAACAGGCCGAGATAGCTGTTGCAGGATTGCTGGAAGTTCTCGGACGGGATCTCCATGAGCCGGCGCAGGGCGGCACGGTGGGTTCTGGGGCGGCCCTGACTGCGGTGCGGGCGGATGATGTGTCCGACGAAGTCAACGCCCTTGGCGACCGGCGCCACGAAGGTCTTATGCTCGGCGAGCATCAATCCGATTCCGGCCAGGTGATCGCGAACGGCGTTCGCGGCGGCCAACAGCACCTTGGGATCGGGATGGATCAGCACCATGTCGTCGACGTAGCGGACGTAATGGCGGAAGCCGAGATTGCGCTTGATCATCTGATCCAGCCCGTCGAGATAGACATTGGCGAAGAATTGGGAACTGAGGTTGCCGATGGGCAGGCCGATGCCGGGCGGGGTCTGGAACAGGCTTTTGTGCGGCGGCACCAGGGCCAGGGTGCCGGCACCGTCCTTGACGATGGCGCCCTGGCGCACGTCCTGGAATACCAGTTTGCGGCATAGGTCCAACATGGTGGAATCCTTGATCCGACGGGCCAGCATGGCGAACAGGTCGTCGTGGCGGATCGAGCCGAAGAAATTGGCGATGTCGGCCTTGAGATAGAAGGTCGGCTTGCTCCAGTTCTCGGTGGCGGAGCGGAGGTGGCGGTGCAGGCGCTCGGCGCCGTACAATGTGCCGCGCCCCTTGATGCAGGCACAGGAATCGGCGATGAACGCCGGCTCGAACAGCGGATTGACGGCGCGGTAGACCAGATGGTGGACGATGCGGTCGCGGAACTGTGCGGCCCACACCTCGCGCGGCCGGGGCCGGGTGATGGCGAAGACGGTGGCCGGTCCCGGCATCCAGGTGCCGGCCTGCAGCTCGGCCAGCAGGTCCATCAGGTTGTCTTCCAGCGCCATTTCGAAGTCCAGGGCGGAGGCCGTGTTGCGCTTGTGGCGGCGGCAGTCGTAATAGGCTTCGAAAAGCTGGGACACGGTGATGTCTGACGGCTGTTGCGTGATCATGTGCGGACGGCTCGGACCCGGTTTCTGTTGTTCTTGTTGTTGTTGTTCTGGTTGCCGTTGTTGAAGCTCTGCAGCCAGGCGTAGCCGGACGAAGCCCTGTCGGGGGTGTACAGGCCGGGCCGGCGATTGAGTCCCCTCATCGACACCGACCAAGCTGCGCCGGGACGCGCGGGGGAGCACCCGCCGTATCCCATTGGCGCCTGGAGCGACGGCCAGCTGCATCGACGCCGCCGCTACCCCGACCAAATGATGCGCACGGGCGCGAAAGCCTTGACCTTCGGGCATCAGGCGCTCCTCGCATATTTCAGCCATGCCGTCGCCTGCTTGCCGACGGCGGTTGTCAGCACCACCGTGTCCCCGAATTGCCCGGATGAGATCAGATGAAAGTCCTTGGACAGACGCAGCTGCAAGCGCAGCGTCTCCAGGTGTTCGCGCACCCGTTCGATGTGTGGCACCTTGGCGGGGCCGGTGACGCAATTGGCGCGGAAGATCTCCGACACCAGATGCTGGCCCTCGGCCAGGACTTCGCGGGCCAGAACCTGCCGGTAGTTGCGGGGATACTGCCCCGTCAGCTTCACCAGA
Source organism: Magnetospirillum sp. (assembly GCA_016195125.1). Classification (GTDB taxonomy): domain Bacteria; phylum Pseudomonadota; class Alphaproteobacteria; order Rhodospirillales; family Magnetospirillaceae; genus Phaeospirillum. Next base: position 1,036 of record JACQAD010000068.1, on the reverse strand, counting down.
AGCTGCAGCAGGGTGTAAGCCTCGCGGTAGATGGGCAGATCAGTGGCCAGCGCCATGCAAAACCTCCTCCAGGCATCACCCGGCCGCCGAAGCGGCCGGATAAAGGGTTAAAGGGCTAAAGAAGACATTTGCGGACGGCTCGGACCCGGTTTCTGCTGCCCTTGCTGGTGTTGGTCTGGTAGCCGTAGAGGAAGCTCTGCAGCCAGGCGGAGCCGGAGTTGTCCTGGGTGCTGGTCCAATACCAGTCCCGCCGGAAGGCGTCGTCGCTGCCCTCCTGGAACACCTCGGCGATGCTCTGTGCCGGGACGATCCCGGCCCGGGGCATGGCGGTAGAGCGCAGGGCTGTCATCTGGTCCAGCGCCGGGATGTGCCAGCCGCCGACACCGTCGATGACGAGGTCCAGGATCGTCTGGGCGATCTCCGATCCGGCTTCCGCCATCGCCTGGGTATTGGCGAGGCCGTCGAGCAGCGAGCAGGCGCCGGGAACGTCCTGGGGATTCTTCAGCCACGGAACGGGGTCGAAGTCGCCGATCTCGGCGCGGGAGACGATCAGGCCGGCCAAGGCGCCGGTTTCGTCGAGATAGCGGGCGCCGAGGAATCCCCCTTCCATCGGCGTGCCGATGGCGGGAGTGATGGTGGTGATCTGGGTCATTCAAGCTCTCCATGCTCGGGGAAAGGGGGTTAAAGATGAATTCGGGTCAGCCGCTTTTGGCCGTCAGCATTGCTTCGAGATCCTCTTCCGCCATCAGGCGGCCGAGGATGCGCCCCAACTCGAGGAGGGCGGGAGGACTGGCGGTCGGGCCGCCGCCGCCCGGCGCCGGGGTTGCCGGCGGCGGCTTGTTCCTGTCGAGGGTGGCGGCGGTGCGGACGGACATGGCTCAGGCCTTGGCTTCCTGCGGGGGCGGGAACAGAGCGGCGATCCGCGCCACCCGGTCCACGAAGGCCCGGACATCGGCCCCACGATCGAATTCGATGATCAGGCGGGGCGGCTGGCAGTCCTCGGGCACGCTGGTATAGGTGACCCGATTGCCGTGAT
>JACQAD010000067.1 GCA_016195125.1 Magnetospirillum sp. | reverse complement strand
CCTGGGCGCAGAACATCTGGCTGAACCCGCAAAGGCTGGACGTCGCCTCCATCGGCGAGGCGGCCAAGGCTTTGAAGGCCATCCAGCGCAATTGGTGGCCCTACGAGTTCCATCTGCATCGCCGCACCGCCCTGCTGGTGGAGAAATTGCCCAAGGTCTCGGCCAAGCCGCTGGTTTTCGGCCAGCCGGCGCCGACCGCGCCGCTGGGCTCGTTTGCCTGGATCGACGAGTCCAGCCTGCTGGCATCGGCGCAATGTTCCAGCCCCTTCCCCAATGGCGAAGCCGTCTTCATCGAGGATCGCCAGGCGCCGCCCAGCCGCGCCTATCTCAAGCTGTGGGAGGCCCTGACCCTGGCCGGCGTGATGCCGCGACCGGGCCAGACCTGCGTCGATCTGGGCGCCTGCCCCGGCGGCTGGACCTGGGTTCTGGCAACTTGCGGCGCCAGGGTCATCAGCATCGACAAGGCGCCGCTGGCCGCCAACGTCGCCGCCATGCCCAACGTCACCTACCGCCAGGGCAGCGCCTTCGGCATGGAGCCCGCCGAGATCGGCCCGGTGGACTGGCTGTGCTCGGACGTCATCTGCTACCCTGAACGCCTGTTGCGGCTGGTGGAACGCTGGCTGGATTCCGGGCTGGCGCGGAATTTCATCTGCACCCTCAAATTCCAGGGCGAGACCGATCACGCCGCCGCCGCCGCCTTCGCCGCCATTCCCGGATCAAGATTGCTGCACCTGTCCCAGAACAAGCATGAACTGACCTGGATGCGAATTTCCCCGGCATGAGGGAAACCACGGACCCAGCCCATGCGGCTTGCCTCCCTATGTCCTAGGGAGTAAACCAGTAGCAAGAGTGAACGAATTCCGGGATCGAGGATTTCATGACCGTCGCCAAACTTCCGCCACCGGTCGAAATCGATACCGAGACCAAGAAAGGTGTGATCGAAGGCCTGAAGAAGGTTCTCGCCACCTTCCAGCAGGCCGGGCTGGTGGATCCGTCCGCCACCTACCAGCAGGTCATCTCCGACCCGGAAACACTGCAATCCTTCATCGCCACCTTCCAGGCCAAGCGCGATATGGTCGACGATATCGTCCGCCCCAAGGATGGCAAGGAACCGGTGCGCGACGAGATCACCCCCCTGGTCTGCGGCATCAGCCTGGGCCAGATCCAGCAATTGCTGGTGCGGACCTGTGCCAAGAAGATTTTCGAGGCCGACAAGCCCATGGAGACGGTCACCGAGACCATCACCAAGAAGAGCATGTTCGGCCTGATCAAGAAGACCGAGCAGATCGAGCGCCAGAGTGTCGATCCGGTGGAAGAGCGCAAGGTTCGCGAATTGTCGCGCTATATCGCCTTCGGCTGGCAATTGCCGCTGCTGGACGCCTACCGCTCCAAGCTCAGCTATCCCCAGATCATCGAGATCGGCGAAGACATCGTCGCCCTGCCCAGCGCCGCCCATATCGATGCCGTGGCCCGGTTCGAGCCCGACAAGCTGAAGAAGGTCAGGACCACGGTGGGCGCCGATTTCGGCGCCATCCTGGCCGACCGGCCCCAGGCCATCCACGGGATCTCGGTGTGGAACAAGGACATGTACCTGTTCTATCGCCAGGCCCTGGGGGATAAGGCCTGGACCTTCTTCGCCCGCGACGGCGCCTTCTTCAATGTCTGCGCCGCCCTGGACAAGCCGGTGGCCAAGATCTTCGGCGACATGCTGTGCTACATCGCCGCCGAGAACCTCCAGGAAATCCAGCGTCTGAACATCGACAAGGTCGAAGTCATGGTCAACGCCCTGAAGACCGCCTTTGGCCCCCGCGCCGCCGAGATCCTGGCTATTCCCAGCTTTGGCAAGGACATCCTGCGCAAGGTGGTGGACAACCTCCTGCACATGTCCCAGGAAAAGGACAAGCTGATGCTGGCCTTCGAATTGTCCATCAAGGCCATGGTGCCCGCCATCGACGAATGGCTGGCCAAGCAGCATTGACCGGCCAGGGATTCCTCGGCCTGGTTAGCCTGATCGGGCTGGCCCTCCTGCTGTCCGAAGATCGCCGGGCGGTGTCCTGGCGGATCATCGCCGCCGGTCTGGGCCTGCAACTGGCCCTGGCCCTGTTGCTGCTCAAGGTTCCGGCCGCCAAGCTGATGTTTCTGGCCCTGGACCGGGCGGTGGGGGCGCTGCAGGCCGCCACGCGGGCCGGAACCGGCTTCGCCTTCGGCTATGTGGGCGGCGGCCCCGTCCCCTGGACCGTATCCAACCCGTCCTCCAGCTTCGTCCTGGCGTTCCAGGCCTTGCCCCTGGTGCTGCTGATGAGCGCGCTCTCGGCCCTGCTCTATCATTGGCGCATCCTGCCGGTTGTGGTCCGCGCCGCCTCGCGCCTGCTGGAGCGCAGCATGGGGGTGGGGGGCGCCGTCGGGGTCTCGGCCTCGGCCACCGCCTTTCTCGGCATGATCGAGGCGCCGCTGCTGATCCGCCCTTATCTGGGAAGCCTGTCCCGGGGCGAGTTGTTCCTGGTGATGACCACCGGCATGTCCACCATCGCCGGGACCGTCATGGTGCTGTACGCCACCTTCCTGGAGGGGGTGATCCCCGACCCGATCGGGCACCTGCTCACCGCCTCGCTGATCTCGGTACCGGCGGCGCTGATGATCGGCAAGATCATGGTTCCCGACCACTCCCGTACCGGCGCCGGAAAGCTGGCGGACGGCCACGACTATGCCGGCGCCATGGACGCGGTGGTCAAGGGCACCATGGATGGCGTCCGGCTACTGGTGGGAATCGTCGCCATGCTGGTGGTGCTGGTCGCCCTGGTCAGTCTGGCCAATTCCATCCTCGGCCTGCTGCCCCCGGTGGCGGGAACGTCGCTCACCCTGCAGCGTCTGCTGGGCTGGGTCATGGCGCCGGTGGTCTGGATGATGGGCATTCCCGCCGGCGAGATGATCACCGCCGGCGCCCTGATGGGCACCAAGACGATCCTGAACGAGTTGCTTGCCTATCTGGACCTGGCCCATCTGCCGCCCGAGGCGCTCAGTCCGCGCTCTCGCCTGATCATGACCTACGGCATGTGCGGATTCGCCAATCTGGGCTCGCTGGGCATCCTCATCGCCGGATTGTCGGTCATGGCGCCCCAACGCCGAAGTGAGATCGTGGCCCTGGGCGGCCGATCAATTATTTCGGGAACATTATCCAGTTGCCTGACCGGCACTCTGGTCGGCCTGCTGCTATGACATATCGCCGAGCATCGCCCTGGGTTGGTCGCAGAATATTTACAATAGGAACCGAATGTAGCATGGTCGTTCGATCATGAGTTCGGGCACAGAATCCCTCAGACTGCTGATTATTGAAGACAACCCTGGCGATCAGCGGTTGATCGAGATTGAATTGGCCGATGCCCAGCCTGACTGGAAGGTGTCGTGTCGCTCCACCTTGGCCGAGGCCGAGATTCTTTCTCCCTTCGACGACTTCGATTGTCTGCTGTCCGACCTGGGCCTGCCCGATGCCTCGGGTATCGAATCGGTGTTGCGTCTGAAATCATGGGCGCCGGAAAAGGCGCTGGTGGTCCTGACCAGCCTGGACGACGAACGGGTGGCGCAGGAAGCCATCCGCGCCGGCGCCCAGGATTACGTGGTCAAGTCCGATGCCGGCCTGTCGCTGCTGCCCCGGGTCATCCGCCACGCCATCGAACGCCAGCAGGCCCAGACGGCGCTGGAGGCCTCGCACCGCACCTCCCAGGCCCTACTCGACGCCAGCCATGACATCGCCATGCTGCTGGATGCGGAAGGCCACATCCTCACGCTCAACACCGAGGCCGAGCAATATCTGAACGCCCCTCCCGATGCCTTGGTGGGATAGAGCATCTTCGACCTGCTGCCCGAGGCGCTGGCCGAGCATCGCCGCTCATTCCTGACCGAGGCCCTGGAGACCGGCCGCACCGTCCAGTTCGAGGATACCGATGGCGTCCACTGGTTCGCCAACCGCCTGCTGGCGGTCGTGGGCATCGAAGGCGATCACCGTTGCGCCATCTTCTCGCGCGATATCACCTCGGAGCGGGCGGTGGCTGCCAAACTGGCCGAAGCCAAGGAAGAGGCCGACTTCGCCAACCGGGCCAAGACCGAGTTCATGGGCCGCATGAGCCGCGATATCCGCACGCCGCTCAACGACGTCATCGGCTTCGCCGAGATGATATCCACCGAGATGCTCGGCCCCATCACCCAGGGTGGCTACCGCGAATACGCCGAGTCGATTCTCAATTCAGGCTCCAACATCCTCAAGCTGCTGGACCGCATTACCGACGTCTCCATGCTGGAATCGGCATTGCTCAAGGATCAGGCCTCGTACCGCGATCTGGTGGAATTGTCGCCGGACCTCATCTGCGTCTGCGTCGACGGCATCATCGAGCGTATCAATGCCGCCGGCCTGGGAATGCTGCGGGCGCCGTCCGCCTCGGCCTGCGAAGGCAAACAATTCGCCGAATTCATCCATCCCGATTACCGCCAGATCTTCGATGGCGGCCTCGACACCCTCTACGAGGAGGGACACCCCCTGCCGGTCAAGGTGGTGACCTTCGCCGGACGGGTGCGCGACGTGGAATTGTCGGCGGTGCCGCTGCGGCGCGAGGCCCAGAACGCGACCTTGCTGGTCGGCCGCGACACCACCGAGATCACCGCCGCCATGCGGGCGGTGGCGGCGCGCGAACATCGCATCCGCGCCATCATGGACACCGTGCTGGACGGCATCGTCACCATCGACGAGGAAGGCACCATCCTCAACGCCAATCTGTCGGTGGAGCGGATCTTCGGCCATACCCTGTCCGAATTGATCGGCACCAACGTCTCGATCCTGATGCCCGAGCCGGATGCCGGCCACCATGACGGCTATATCCGAAATTATCTCGACACCGGCGTCGGCGCCATCATCGGTGTCGGCCGCGAGGTCATGGGCAAGCGCAAGGACGGCTCGATTTTCTCGGTCCACCTGTCCATCTCGGAACTGAGGGTGGAAAAGCGCCGCCTGTTCACCGGCACCATCCGTGACCTCACCGAGAACAAGCAATTGGCCCAGCGCGTGGCCTATCTGGCCAATCACGATCCGCTGACCGACCTGCCCAACCGCACCTTGCTGATGGAACGCCTGGGACAGGCGGTGACCGCCGCCCGCAATGCCGGTCAGCACGTGGCCATCATCACCGTCGATCTGGACGGCTTTACCACCATCAACGATTCCATGGGCCACGATGTCGGCAATGCCCTGCTGCGCGAGACGGCGCGGCGGCTGGCCCAGGCGGTGGCCTCCGGCGGCACCGCGGCGCGGCTGGCCGGTGACGAGTTCGCGGTGATCATGGCCCAGATTCATGAGATGGACGAAGTCGCCGCCGCCGTGAACCACATCCACGACATCCTCAACAAGCCCTACAGCATCCACGGAACCGAGATGGTGGTTCCCGTGGACATGGGCGTGTCGGTGTTCCCCCGTGACGGCGACGATGCCCTGGAATTGCTGCGCAACGCCGAGATGGCGCTGCACGCGGTGAAGCGGCGCACGGATCTGCGCATGGGCTATTTCGACGCCGCCATGTCCTTTGCGGTGACCGAGCGCATGACCCTGGAGCGCTCCATCAAGGCGGCGCTGAACGCCGGTCAGTTCGAACTGTTCTTCCAGCCGCAGGTTCGCCTGTCCGATTACGCCCTGGTCGGCGCCGAGGCCCTGATCCGCTGGCGCCATCCCGAATTGGGCATCATCTCGCCGGACAAATTCATTCCGGTGGCCGAGGAAACCGGTCTGATCGTGCCCATGGGCACCTGGGTTCTGAAGAATGCCTGCGAGCATCTGCGCCGCTGGAACGATATGGGCATCGACGAGTTGCGCCTGGGCGTCAACATCTCGGGTCGCCAGTTCCGCGAGGCGGACCTGGCCGACATCGTCGCCGACTGCATCAGCGAGACCGGGGTCAATTCCCGCCATCTCGACCTGGAACTGACCGAAAGCATGCTGATGAGCGACGGCGAGGGCACCTTGAAGCTGCTGCGCTCCCTGGCCAAGCTGGGGGTGACGCTGTCCATCGACGATTTCGGCACCGGCTATTCCTCGCTGGCCTATCTCAAGCGCTTCCCGGTGGACACCGTCAAGATCGACCGCGCCTTCGTTCGCGACCTGGATCAGGACGAGGACGGGCGCGTCCTGGTCAACGCCATCATTTCACTGGCCCATTCCCTGTCGCTGAAGACCATCGCCGAGGGTGTCGAGACCGAGGCGCAGGCCGCCCTGCTGGCCCGTCACGGCTGCGACGAGATTCAGGGCTACATGATCGGGCGGCCCTTGCCGATGGCTGAATTTACCGCCTTTGCCAAAAATTATTGCCCGCGCGGGACGGATCGTGTGACCGTGCTGCGCGCGGGGCAGACCTGAGAGACTGAGAGGATCGGACCATGACCGGTACCGTCGTCGTCGTCGAAGACAACGCGATGAATATGAAGCTCCTGGAGCAGGCGCTGACCATCGCCGGCTACACCACCGTGAAATCATCGGATGGTGACGGGCTCGTCGACCTGACCGCCGGCAGCGGGGCCGGAGTCATTCTCATGGACATCCAATTGCCCAAATATTCGGGCATCGACCTCTTGAAGCTGCTGCGCGCCGATGACCGGACCAAAGCCGTCCCGGTCGTGGCGGTCACCGCCTTCGCCGACCCCGATTCGGTGGCGGGATTCCTGGAGGAAGGCTTCAATCAGGTCATCACCAAACCCATCTCCATCCGCAAGTTGCTCGATGAAGTGGCGCGCTATTGCGGCGGTGGTCAGTAAGTTGATCCGGCGGGATTAATCCCGCCTATTGCGGCTGGGAGAACTGCTTTTCCACGTCGCGGATCAGGTCGATCCCCTGAATCATCTCGCTCATCATGAAGTCGGCCCGCTTGATGGGACCGCCCGAATTGGGGCGGGGAAACGACTTGGCGAACGAGCTCATCTTCACCGTCAGGCCGCACAGGGCGGCGCCGATGGTGACATGGTAGCGCTCGATCATGCCCTTGACCGAGCGGAACTCATCCTGGGAGATGTTTTCCCACATTTCGCGGGTGCGCTTGTCGAACACCTCCAGGCGCCCGGAGATGGAGGCGCTGATGGAGTTGATGACTTCCTCGATCAGATCGCAGCTCTTCATCAGATTGATGTTCTGCTTGAGCTGGAAATGGGTGCGGATGGGCGTCAGGGCCTGGACGCAGGCGGTGAAATAGGGCTCCAGCCGGTCCAGGCAATGGCGGAAATAAGAAAGCGACATGAAGGTGTCGCCGTAATCCTCGAGAAAGCGCGGCACATCGAAGATATCGATGCCCAGGCTCTGGGCCATGGTCTCGAGGCGCAGGCGCGCTTTCTTGATGTCGGGATCACGGAACAGCTTCAATAAGTCGTCATAGCTGTCGATATGCACGTCCTCGCCCGAATAGATCATCTTCATCAGCGGGCGGGTGAACATGATCATGTAGCGGGTCAGCTCGGCCGCCTTTTCCGGCGACAGCTTCAGGGCGGCGTAGTCATTCACGGGAATACCGTGCTCGCGCAGGGAAATGCGGAGGGAGTAGACGTCGTAGCTGGGCAGCAGCGCCAGCCGGCGCAAGATGCCCAGATCGGGGTGAATCTGATCCGCCGGCCAGCCGAACATGGCTGGCAGGGATTCCACGTCCACCTGGCCCGAGCCGGTCTGGACGTCGGAAAACAGCTCGACCGCGCTGCGCAGGCGCACGTTCTTGATCAGCTTGGCGCTTTGCAGCGCTGGGGTCTGAAGAGGAATGATCGACAGGGGCAAAACGAACATGGAATCCATGTCGCTGTCGTTGATTGGTTTAAGTCCGTCGTCATCCACGATATTTTCTCTTCGGTCCCCAGCCGGAAAGGACATATTGCCTGCTTTCGGCACGATCGCAATGGGGAACATGAATCCTAATCCCATGGGCAGCCCAGATACATGAGGATTTCGTGATATTAGTTGTGTATCATCGCTTCCTGCTTGCCGCCCGAGGCAAGCGTCCAAACCGTGGGGGGAAGGACCAAGCCGTGCCTGTCGTATCGACGCAAAGCCTGATCCGGCGCCGTTGGCGCGTCATTGTTCTGGCCCTGATCGTGGTCTTGCCCCTGGCCGGACTCGGCGCCCAGGAGATCAAATTCTTCCAGATCGGCACCGGCCCCACCGGCGAGACCCGCTTCGCCTTCGGCGGCCTGATCGCCAACGCCATCAGCAACCCGCCCGGCTCGCGCGAGTGCGACAAGGGCGGCTCGTGCGGGGTTCCGGGCATGGTGGCGGTTGCCAAGTCCACCGGCGGCGCCATCTCCAATATCGAGGCCATCGCGACCAAACGGCTCGACGCCGCCCTGGTCCAGGCCGACATCGCCT